>NZ_JAFBEP010000002.1 GCF_016908775.1 Defluviitalea raffinosedens
TTCATGCCTTCGTTGCCGATGTCATCCAAACGGCCAAGGAATGGGCTTACATAAGTTGCTCCTGCTCTTGCAGCAAGGAGTGCCTGGGTTGCTGAGAAAATGAGGGTCACATTGGTTTTAATGTTTTCTGCACTTAAGATTTTTACTGCTTTTAACCCTTCCATAGTCATAGGGATTTTAATAACGATGTTTTTATGGATTTTAGCCAGTTCTCTTGCTTCTTTTACCATGCCTTCTGCTTCAAGGCTGATGACTTCTGCACTGATTGGACCATCAACAATGGTTGTAATTTCTTTTACCACTTCGATAAAATCTCTTCCTTCCTTGGCTATAAGAGAAGGATTCGTGGTTACGCCACAGATAACTCCCATATCATTGGCTTTTCTGATTTCTTCCACATTGGCAGTGTCAATAAATATTTTCATTTTTGTCTCCCCTTTATTTTTAGTTTAATTTTGACCATAGTAAGCATTTTTGCCATGCTTTCTTAAATGTTTTAAGAAACATCTATCCGATAAAGCTTTAATTCTAAAACTAATTACTTTGATCTACTTTTTAAATTGGTTTTAAAAAGTTACACTTATTATTATATTTGCAAATGTAAAAAATGTCAAACAATATTGCTGTAATGTATAATAAAAAATATACTCCCCCTGCAGTAAACAGTTTCATCATTCAAACTGTCTGCCACAAAGGGAGTATCTCATATGCTCAATAAATTACGAATTTATTTTTGCATCGCCAAAATTAAAGCATGTTCCTGATCTAGTTTTCGCATGTCACGCCATACATAAATTCCTGTTATAATAACTGAGATAAAGTCTGATACAGGTGCCGACATCCATACTCCTGTAAGACCAAAAATCGGCGGTAAAATAATGAGTAGCGGTATAAGAAGTGTAACTTGTCTCAGCAAACTCAAAAACATTGATATTTTAGCTTTACCTATAGCCTGGAAATAGTTAGCGCTTACAATCTGAAACCCTATAATAGGCATCATGGCTAAATAAATTCGAATTCCATGAGTACCAATTCTGATTAATTCAGAATCATTATTAAAAATCCGTATAATTGCTTGTGGAAATACCTGTACAGATATAAATCCTATTAATGAAATTACAGTAGCTGCACCCACTGCTAATTTCATTGCATGCTTCACACGGTCATATTGTTTGGCTCCATAATTATAGCCAATAATAGGCTGTGCTCCTTGGTTAATTCCAAAAATAGGCATAAAGAAAATCGTAACTGCACTTGAAATAATACTCATGGCACCTATGGCCAAATCTCCACCATAAATTTTTAAAGCATTATTTGATAAAAGTTGAACCACACTGGCTGCAAGCTGCATAGCAAAAGGCGACATGCCAATAGAAAAAATTCCAATAATAATCTCTTTTGAAAGTTTCATATTTTTTTTGTGAAGCTTTAAAATGCTTCTCTTGCTATTAAAATAAGACAATACATATATCGTATTGGCCAGCTGTCCTATGACTGTAGCATAAGCAGCTCCTTTTACACCCATATCAAACACAAAGATAAATATGGGGTCTAAAACAGTATTAATAATTGCGCCAAGCAGCATTGTTAACATTGCAGCCTTTGGATTTCCCTCAGCCCGTATAATATTGTTGAGTCCAAAACCTAAAGCATTGAAAATTGTTCCGTATAAAATAATGATAATATAATCTTTAGCATATCCGATTGTATCTGGACTGGCTCCAAAAATCAGAAGTAATGGATCTATGAAGATAAGCCCAAAAAAAGTAATTGCTAAAGAAACGATTACAAGAAGGATAAAAGCATTTCCTAAAATATGTTCAGCTTCATCCTGTCTTTTTTCACCCAATCGAATAGAAATCAAAGAAGTACTGCCAATTCCTACGAGCATCCCAAATGCCATAATGATCGTCATGATAGGAAAAACAACACCTATTCCCGTAATTGCAAAAGCATCTACACCTTGCCCAATAAAAATTCTGTCTACAATATTGTACAAAGCATTTACCAGCATTCCCACAATAGCAGGAATAGAAAATTTTAAAAGTAAAGTTCCAATACGTTCACTTCTTAATTGCTCTTGTCTGTCTTCCATTAAATCTTTCCTCCCTCTCATAATATCGATGAATATTGTTTGTCATTGCTTCCATGAGTTCTTCTGCTTTCTTGCAATCCTCCATTGAAAAGTCAGATAGCAAAATCTCTGTCCAGCTTTTTAATATGTTTTTAATATCGTCTTCAATATCTTTTGCCTTCTGAGTTAAAAATATAAGCTGGGCCCTATGGTCTTCTGAATCAGTTTTTCTATATACATATCCTTCTTCCTCAAGTCGCTTGATCGCCCTGGCAGTTGTCCCTTTATCTATATCCAGAAATTCTGCCATGTCTTCCTGGCGAATTCCATCCTTATGATAGAGGATGTTCAGAAAGATAAACTGGCCGCTTCCTATCCCGTACGGCTCCAATCTTTTATTGATATAACACTGGCCTTGCCGATAAATAATTGAAATATACTTACCAATTAATCTGCTATGTTCCATAATTCTTCTCCTTAAAAATAGTTGCATCGACAACTATAACACAGCTTAAGTTAGTTGTCAACGCAACTATTTTTACAAAAATTCTTCATAGTTTTGTCTTTCTTTGTTTACAATTCAATTTTTATATCATAATATTAAAGTACCAAACTTTATATTAGATTAAAGTAACAATTTTTTACTTGTTTTTCTCATGAAGTATAAGTATATTAAATAGATGTACGTCGTCGATTCTTAGTTGATCGCGCAAGGGAGTATAACTATGGTTATAAGTAAAAGTGGACAAAGACAATACTCTAATCGGATTATTGAAATTGATTTTCTTAGAGGCATCGCTCTGATTCTTATGATGTTATTCCACTTTCTATATGACTTGCAGGAATTTTATAACATCCCCATACCTTACTGGAATAACTTTTGGTATTATGAAGGGAAGACATCTGCTATTCTTTTTATGTTTTTAGCAGGTATAAGCTGTACTTTAAGCAAAAATAACTTGATAAGAGGTTGTAAAATTTTTCTTATAGGAATGCTTTTAACCATTGGATCTTATATATTTATGCCAGGCGAATATATTCGGTTTGGCATTCTTCATCTTCTCGGTTTAAGCATGATTATATTTCATTTCATTAAAAAAATCCCTCATGTATGGTCCGGTGCTTTGGCTTTAATAATTATTATTTTAGGTAATATGATGAATCACATCACTATAAATACATGGATTCTTATTCCTTTAGGACTCATACACGGCGATTTTGTCTCAATGGATTACTACCCCCTTTTCCCTTGGTTTGGAGTTTTCTTAATTGGAACCATAATCGGAAAAGTTGTATATAAGGATAAAAAAAGTATTTTTCATATAAAAAGAAATAGAGGATTTATTAATTTTATGGGCAGGCATTCTCTCTTTATTTATCTGATTCATCAACCCATATTCTTATCCTTACTGTATGTGATTTTTCATTTCATATTAAAAGACAGATAAAATCTTTTAAGCTTTACTTGAAAGGATTAATACCATGAATAATAATTTTTTTGAAGGATTAGAAGCTTTAGGATTTAGCAATCTAAATGATTTAAAAATATTCGAAGAAAAACAAGAATCTCAAGATAAAAATATGGTAATAAAAAAAGAACTGACAGAAGCAGACTGCCTTTATGACAAAACATATACTTGCCCTGTCTGCTCTTTAAACTTTAAAGCAAGAACTGTAAAATCAGGCAAAGCACGGCTCATCTCTACAGATACGGATTTTAAGCCCCATTATTCGATCATTAACCCTGTTAAGTATGATGTTATTTTATGTCCTTATTGCGGATATGCAGTATTAACTCAGTTTTTTCATAGTCTCCGGGCTACACAAATAGAGTGGATTAGAAATCAGATTTCGTCTGCGTTTAAAGCAAAGCAATACCCGGACATATATACCACTGAAATTGCCATTGAGAGATATAAGCTGGCTTTACTCAATGCAATCGTAAAAAAAGCAAAAGTAAGCGAGAAAGCATATATCTGTTTAAAAATAGCGTGGCTTTACAGAGATTTAGAAGATCAGGATAATGAAAAGCGTTTTTTAGAGCAAGCACTGAAAGGCTTTCTTGAAGCTTTTGAAAAAGAACGCTTTCCGGTTTGCGGCATGAATGAACATACTTTAAGATATTTAATGGGAGATCTTTTCAGACGAACTGGAGATACAGAAAATGCTCTTAAGTGGCTCAGTGATGTACTTGTATCAAGAAATGCACCAGCCCGATTAAAGGATAGAGCCAGGAACTTAAAAGATTTAATCCGAGCATCTCAGCAAAAAGATTATAAAGATACGGAACAGACATAATCACTAAATAATCCTGTAACTTTTGAAAGAAGTCCTTGAGCAGATAGAAATTAAAAATCTAAAAATACCTCCTGAGCAGATTCTGGTCATTTTTATGATCTGCTTAAGAGGTATCATATCATTCATCCATATTCACGTTCCTCTGTATGAAGTGAATTCATTCACACCTGAAATTCGCCTCAATTTCTACATATTGATCAATTTACAACTTACTTAAGCATAAATCCTTCCGTTGAAGGCGACCCTTCCCAAATATATCCATCAGAACGATGATACATTCTTTCTACAGAACCATCTGTTTTTACATATTTTATAACAAAAACCTGGCCTGTTTCTATCAGCATGGGATAATTTTCATAGGGTAAAACCTCACCTGTTTTCTTATTATTTTTAAAATCATCGTAGGCATTTTCCAAACGCCAAAATTCTCGGTAATCATATCCCTTAAATTCACTTATATCCTGCTTTCCAAAATAGCTTCCCTTGTACTTTTTACCATTGATGAAAAATGTATCTACTCTCTCCGGCTCAACAACCTTTGTTATCCAAATTAAATTCTCTGAAAAAATAGCATCTCCATAACGTTTTTTCAATTGATTTGCCATGCAGGGAACGGACTGAGTAGTAAATTCCATCCCATCAAATTCTGTATGGGCTGCGCCGTAAATTCCCATAATGTTAACATCCTTTAGTTTGTCAAACTCTCGGATGAAATTCTCTACCATTTTATTTTCCCGATAAACAAAGTCCTCGTCTTTGTAAAAAGTTTTTCCCTGTTCGATTACTTCTAATGTCAATTTGTATTTTTCTGTATCTTTCATATCATTTTCTTCAAGATACTTTAAAAATCGTTGTCCAATCGTATCGAATCCATGTCCTACATCAGTTCCGTGGAAAATCGTTTCCGGACATTGCTTTTTAATCTTTTGATAAAATTCTTTGACGCATTCTTTATAACTGGGTGTCCCTGCCCAACTTTCATAGATCTCATTTAAAATGTCATCGTTATCTGCCTTCATCCAAAGGTTTAAAAACTCTGCAGTATAGCAAGGCATTTCAATAAATAAATGTCTCATATTGTCTTCATGATAATACTTACTCCACAGTTCAAATTCTTTATTCAGTATTTTCTCATTCCCATGATATTCCCCATATAAGTAAATTTTACCCGTTGGTTGTTTTAAAGGCACTTCTGCATTTGCAAAGACAAGACTGTTAAAGCAAATAACTAAAGCTAACACCATGGATGTAACAATAAGTTTAAATAATCTCTTTTCTTTCATCATTTCACCTCATTGATTACATAGTTATTTTGCTGGATCATCTTCCGTAAATCCGAAAAATTTCCATTATGTCCGCTATATTAGCACATTCAGGAACTATTTTCAATACTATACATCAAATTCTTTGAATTTTTTTACTTTTTTCTGCTATTTGCAGAATTTTTTTGATGGCCTGTGTTTCGTAATTCAAAAAAAGTTCCCTACATAATTGTAGAGAACTTTTTAAAATTCTTCTGTAATAACATCTTCAATAGCTTTTCCCGGAGGTACCATTGGAAGAACTTTATTGTCTATATCCACATGACAATCCAAAAGTACGGGTCCCCTTAAACTCAAGGCTTCATTCAGAGCCCTTTCCAGTTCTTCTTTGGTTGTAATTTTATAACCTTTAGCGCCATAGGCTTCTGCCAGTTTTACAAAATCCGGACCTCTATCTAATGTAGTTGCAGAATATCTGCCTCCGTAAAACATCGTTTGCCACTGACGAACCATACCAAGGGTTCCATTATTAATAACAACAATGATTAATGGTATATTATAGGCGGTGATAGTAGCCAATTCATTGCAATTCATTCTGAAGCTTCCGTCCCCTGCAATATGAATCACCTGCTGATCCGGCATTCCAAGCTGTGCTCCTATGGCTGCACCTGTACCATATCCCATGGTTCCAAGTCCTCCTGAAGAAATAAAGGTACGTGGTTTTACAAACTTATAATATTGAGCAGTCCACATTTGATGCTGTCCTACTTCCGTAGTAACAATCGCATCTCCCTGAGTCTTCTCGTAAATCTTTTCTATAATATATTGGGGTCTTAAAGTATCATCCTGAGGATAAGTTACAGGATACTCATTCATGAGTTCTTCGATTTTTTTATTCCATCCATTAGGGTTTTTATTTTCCAGTCTTTCATTAAGGATTTTTAAAACTTCTTTTACATCACCAATGATGCAATGATGGGTTTTTATATTTTTATTGATTTCTGCCGGATCAATATCTATATGGATAACCTGAGCATTAGGAGCAAATCTTTCTATATTGCTTACAACTCTGTCACTAAAACGAGCTCCTATAGCAATGAGCAGATCACATTCTGTGGCTGCGGTATTGGATGCTTTCGTTCCATGCATACCAATCATTCCTGTATACAATTTATGGTTTGCAGGAAATGCCCCCTGTCCCATCAGGCTGCAGCTCACCGGTGCACTAAGCTTTTCTACAAATTGAAGCAGTTCCTCTGTTGCATCAGCACGGATGATCCCGCCCCCTGCATACACAAATGGCTTTTCCGATTCATTAATGATCTTAATAGCTTCTTCAATATCTTTTTCCTTTATATATTCTGTATATACAGGAATTGATTTTGGTTCCTGATAATGATAGTCTGCTTTTGCTGCAGTCACATCTTTTGGAATATCTATCAAAACTGGTCCCGGACGTCCTTCTTTTGCAATGTAAAATGCTCTTCTTATTGTATCCGCTAAGTCTTTCACATCTTTTACAATAAAATTATGCTTTGTAATCGGCATGGTAATCCCACAAATATCAACTTCCTGGAAACTGTCTTTCCCCAATAAAGAAACTGGTACATTCCCTGTAATCGCCACCATAGGAACAGAATCCATATATGCTGTTGCGATCCCAGTAACCAAATTGGTCGCTCCAGGACCTGACGTCGCAATACATACTCCTACTTTGCCAGTTGCTCTTGCATACCCGTCCGCTGCATGGGCTGCCCCTTGCTCATGAGCGGTTAAAATATGTCTGATCTCATGCTGATGCTTATACAATTCATCATAGATGTTTAGAACAGAACCTCCTGGATATCCAAAAATCGTATCCACACCCTGCTCTTTTAAACATTCTATTAAGATTTGCGATCCTGTAAGTTGCATAAGTCTCCTCCTTCTTTAGAATTATAGGGATCGCTGTGGGAAGAGCGACCCCTACTTCATTAATACTTTAATACTCCTCCTGTACTTGCAGACGAAACCAATTTTGCATATCTTGCAAGATAACCGGTTTTGATTTTTGGTTCTGGAGGTATCCAGTTTTCTTTTCTTCTTTGAAGTTCTTCATCAGATACTTCTAACTCTATGTTTCCGTTGATCATATCTATGGAAATAATGTCTCCTTCTTTTACGAAAGCTATTGGGCCGCCTTCAGCTGCTTCAGGAGATACGTGCCCTATAGAAGCCCCTCTTGTCGCACCACTGAATCTTCCATCTGTAATCAGAGCAACATCTTTATCAAGGCCCATACCAGCCAGTGAAGAGGTAGGTGTAAGCATTTCCCTCATGCCCGGACCTCCTTTAGGGCCTTCGTAGCGGATCACAACGACATCTCCCTTATTGATTTTTCCGGCAAATATTGCTGCGGTAGCTTCTTCTTCGGAATCAAACACCCTGGCTGGTCCCTTATGCTGCAGCATTTCTTCTGCAACAGCAGAACGTTTTACAACACATCCGTCAGGAGCTAAATTACCCTTTAATACGGCAATACCTCCTGTTGGACTGTAAGGATTATCAATCGGTCGGATAATATTGGGGTTTTTATTCACTGCTGAAGCAATATTTTCTCCCACAGTTTTCCCTGTTACTGTGATTAAAGATAAGTTTAATAAATCCTTTTTAGACAATTCCTTCATTACAGCCTGAACACCGCCTGCTTCATATAGATCCACAATGAAATTATGACCTGCAGGAGCCAGTTTGCACAGATTTGGTGTTCTCGCACTAATTTCATTAGCAATTTCTAAATTCAGTTCAACACCTGCTTCATAGGCAATAGCCGGAAGATGAAGCATACTGTTGGTACTGCAACCCAGAGCCATATCTACTGTCAGAGCATTGTAAAATGCTTCTTTGGTCATAATATCCCTTGGCTTTATATCCTTTTCTAAAAGTTTCATTACGGTCATACCAGCTTGTTTAGCCAGGCGGATGCGTTCTGAATATACTGCAGGAATTGTTCCGTTTCCCGGCAATCCCATGCCCAATACTTCCGTTAAGCAGTTCATGCTGTTAGCCGTAAACATACCGGAACAGGAACCACAGCTTTGGCAAGCAGATTCTTCACACTTAAGGAGTTCTTCTTCCGTCATTTTACCCGCTTTAACCGCACCTACAGCTTCAAATACATCTGTTAAGCTCATTCTCTTTCCTTCCACATTTCCTGGAAGCATTGGCCCTCCGCTGACTACGACGGTAGGAATATTGAGTCTGGCTGCTGCCATAAGCATTCCCGGGACAATCTTATCACAGTTGGGGATCATCACTAAGGCGTCAAAACCATGGGCCATTGCCATCGTTTCAATAGAATCGGCAATAAGTTCTCTTGATACAAGGGAATAGTGCATTCCTATATGCCCCATGGCAATACCATCACATACCCCGATTACCGGAAATTCTATAGGGGTGCCTCCGCCCATTCGCACGCCTGCTTTTACAGCCTCTGCAATGGTATCCAGATGGATATGTCCTGGAATTATTTCATTCTGTGCATTCACTATACCAATCAAAGGTTGATTGATTTCTTCATCTGTATAACCCATCGCTTTAAACAAAGACCGATGGGGTGCTCTTTCCAGTCCCTTCTTGGCACGATCGCTTCTCATATATCCACCCCTTAGTTATAAATTGGCTCTCCGTGGCTATTTGCATAAACTTGGAATGCTTCAAGCAGTTTCTTTGTAATAGGTCCTGCTACACCATCCCCAATCACTCTGCCATCCACCTGAGTTACAGCAATAGCTTCTGCGGCTGTTCCCGTTAAGAAACATTCATCTGCATTGTATACATTAAATAATGTAAATTCTTTTTCATAAACTTCGATACCCATTTCTTTTGCCAGGTCTATGACTGTTCTTCTTGTAATTCCGTCTAATATACCTACATGAATAGGAGGCGTATAAATCACACCATCTTTTACAATGAAAATATTGTCTCCTGTACATTCTGCTACGATTCCATCATGATTAAGCATGATAGCTTCAGGCACTCCGGCACGGTTAGCTTCTATTTTTGCCAAAATATTATTTAAATAATTTAAAGATTTTACCTGAGGATCAACAATGGTTGCCTTATTTCTGCGCTGAGCAGCAGTAATCACTGGCATTCCTTTTTCGTACATTTCCGGAGGATACAAGGTGATCGTAGAAGCTATGCAGAATACTGTAGGTTTTGGGCATTTTGTAGGACTAAGCCCTAAATCTCCTGTTCCCCTGGTTACAACCAATCGGATATATGCATCCCTTAAATTGTTTCTTCTGCAGGTTTCAAGTAAAACTTCTTTCATTTCATCTTTGGTCATAGGAATCTCTAACATAATAGCTTTTGCAGCTGCATAAATTCTGTCGATATGTTCCTTGCACTTAAAAATTCGCCCATTGTAAGCGCGAATACCTTCAAATACGCCGTCTCCATATAATACCCCATGGTCAAATACGGATATTTTTGCTTCTGATTTCTTTACATATTCTCCATCTAAATAAATGATTAATTCATCGGACATTTTAATTCCTCCCTGTTTTTATCCATCGCCTCTGTAAAGGTGGGAATTGATTATATTTTAAAGTGCATTAATGATCAATTGACCCATTTCTCTCGTTCCAACCAGTTTCATTCCGTCGCTCATGATGTCTCCTGTGCGATAGTTTTGCTCTAATACTTTGGTTACTGCTTCCTCAACGCAAGCTGCCTCTTTTTCCAAATTGAAGGAATAACGAAGCATCATAGCTGCTGATAGAATGGTCGCTATTGGGTTTGCTTTATCCTGTCCTGCAATATCAGGCGCTGAGCCATGTATCGGTTCATACATTCCAAGGGTTCCTTCTCCTAAGCTGGCAGAAGGCAGCATACCTATGGAACCTGTGATCATGCTGGCTTCATCGGATAAAATATCCCCAAACATATTGCTTGTAATAATCACGTCAAATTGTCTTGGATTTCTTACCAGCTGCATGGCAGCATTGTCTACATACATATGATTAAGCTCAACTTCCGGATAATCTTTTGCAACTTTTTCCACTACGGATCTCCAAAGTCTTGAAGATTCCAAGATATTTGCTTTATCCACACTGGTTACTTTTTTATTTCTTTTCATTGCAGATTCAAAACCTACTCTGGCAATGCGTTCTACTTCATGAACAGAATAAGTTTCTGTATCGTAAGCTTCTTCTCCAAATTTCCCAGTTCTTCTTCCTCTTTCACCAAAATAAATACCACCAGTTAATTCGCGAACTACCAAAATATCCAGCCCGTCTCCTATAATTTCAGGCTTTAGAGGACAAGCATCCTTTAATGCTTTGTGAAGCAAAGCTGGTCGAAGGTTTGCAAAAAGGCCTAATTCTCCTCTAAGTCCTAAAAGGGCTTTTTCAGGTCTTCTGTCTCCGGGAAGATTATCCCATTTTGGTCCTCCCACAGCCCCAAGCAATACAGAATCACTTTTTTTACAAATGTCTATGGTTTCTTGCGGAAGAGGTTCGCCTGTTGCATCGATTGCTGCCCCTCCTGCCAATACTTCTGTAAAATGAAATGTGTGTCCGAACTTTTCTCCAATTCTGTTTAATACCAATACGGTTTGCTCTATAATATCTGGACCAATTCCGTCTCCAGGAATAGTAGCTATATTAAAATTCATAATCTTCGCCTCCGTTTCTAATTTTAAATGTATTTCTTTAATCCGAACTATTTTATAAATTCGAGTCGCTTTTTAGCGACTCGATAACTGATTATGCCAAGTCTTTTTTAATATAATTAATCAAGCCTTCTGCAGCGATAATTTTTTGCATGAATTCAGGGAATGCCTGAGCCTGATAAGTCTCATTCTTTGTTAAATTGGTGATCGTACCTGTACTGAAATCAATTTCCACTTCATCGCCCGCATCGATTCCTTTTACAGCTTCTTCACATTCCAAAATCGGAAGCCCTATGTTAATGGCATTGCGATAAAAGATTCTTGCAAAGGTACTTGCAATAACGCAGGACACTCCTGAAGCTTTAATCGCAATAGGGGCATGCTCTCTTGAAGACCCGCAGCCAAAGTTTTTATCGGCAACGATAATGTCTCCTTTTTGTACTTTTTGAGCAAAGGTACTGTCTATATCTTCCATACAGTGTTTCGCTAATTCTTGTGGATCAGATGTGTTTAAATAACGCGCTGGAATAATTACATCTGTATCTACGTTATCTCCGTACTTAAATATTCTTCCTCGTGCTTTCATTGATATGTCCTCCTTTTACGCAATCTCTTCCGGATTAGTGATTTTACCTGTCAGTGCGGATGCAGCTGCCACTGCAGGACTTGCTAAGTAAACTTCGGACTCTGGATGTCCCATACGGCCTACAAAGTTTCTGTTAGTCGTCGCAATAGCCCTTTCGCCTTTAGCAAGTATTCCCATGTGTCCTCCAAGACAAGGTCCACAGGTAGGCGTACTGAATACTGCACCAGCTTCAACGAAATCTTTAACCAATCCTTCTTCTAAAGCTTGAAGATAAATATTTTGTGTTCCTGGGAATACAATTACACGAACGCCTTTTGCCACTTTCTTTCCTCTTAAAATACTTGCAGCAATTCTTAAATCTTCCATACGTCCGTTGGTACAAGACCCGATAACCACTTGATCTATTTTGACATCTCCTACTTCATCAATGGTACGAGTATTCTCTGGAAGATGCGGGAATGCTACAGTCGGACGAATGGTACTAAGGTCTATTTCGTATACCGCATCATATTCTGCATCTTCGTCTGCTTCATAAATTGTATATTCTTTTGTAGAATGCGCTTTGACATATTCCAATGTTTTTTCATCTACAGGGAAAATACCATTTTTGGCTCCGGCTTCAATCGCCATATTCGCCATGGTAAAGCGATCATCCATAGAAAGATTTTTGATACCATCTCCAACAAATTCCATAGATTTATATAATGCACCATCTACGCCAATCATGCCGATAATGTGGAGAATTACATCTTTACCGCTTACCCATTTTTGCAATTTTCCTTTAAGAACAAATTTAAGCGCAGAAGGTACTTTAAACCATGCTTTACCTGTTGCCATACCCGCTGCCATGTCTGTGCTTCCGATCCCTGTTGAGAAAGCTCCAAGTGCTCCATACGTACAGGTATGGGAATCTGCACCGATCACTACATCTCCAGGTACAACTAAACCTTTTTCTGGGATAAGAGCATGCTCTATTCCCATTTCTCCTACTTCAAAATAGTTTTCTATTTCCGTATCACGGGCAAATTCTCGGATGAATTTGCATTGTTCTGCCGCTTTTATGTCTTTGTTCGGTGTAAAATGGTCGGGTACAATTGCCACTTTTGCTTTATCGAATACTTGATCTACTCCAATTTTTTTAAATTCCTTTACAGCAACCGGTGTGGTTACGTCATTTCCAAGTACCAGGTCTAAACGTGCCTCGATCAGTTGGCCTGCTACTACACTTTCAAGACCTGCGTGGGCAGCCAATATTTTCTGAGTCATTGTCATTCCCATTGTATCATCTCCTCTGTCATAAATATGGTTTAAATTTCTTTTCAATATCTTTAATAAGTTTATACTCAATGGAATCTACCAGCGCAATCCAGCTGGCTTCAATAATATCTGTGGATACGCCTACAGTCGTCCAAATGTCCTCTCCATCGGTAGATTCAATCAATACTCTAACCTTTGCAGCAGTAGCTTCTTTGGTATCTAATACCCTTACCTTATAATCTGTAAGATGAACGTCTTTAAGATTAGGATAAAATACTTCTAATGCTTTTCTTAAAGCTTTATCTAAAGCATTAACTGGACCATCGCCCTCTGCTGCAGTGATTTCAGCTTTACCATCAACTTTAACTTTAACCATAGCTGAAGAGCTGAAATCTTCATTTCCTGCAGGATGTTCGCCGATAATCTTGAAGTGATCTAATTCAAAGAATGGTCTATATTTTCCGAGTTGTTTACGAATGATGAGTTCGAAGGTACTTTCTGCCCCTTCAAATTGATATCCCAAATGTTCTAATTCTTTTAACCGGTCAATAATCAGCTTTGTTTCTGGTGAATCCTTCGTAACGTCAGGATTAACCTTCTGTATTTTAGATAAGATTGTGCTTCTGCCTGCAACTTCCGACATCAAAAATCTTCTTTCATTTCCAACCAGTTCAGGATTAACATGTTCAAAGGAATGACTGGCCTTAGAAACCCCGTCAATGTGCATACCACCTTTATGTGCAAATGCACTCTTGCCAACATAAGGCATACTATCACTTAAAGTAACATTGGCAATTTCTGCTATTCTTCTTGCGGTTTGAGTAAGATTGACCATCTGTTCCTGGGGTACGCATTCAAGTTTTTTCTTAAGTTGAAGATTTCCTATAACAGTGGAGAGATTAACATTACCACATCGCTCTCCAAATCCTATAAAAGTTCCTTGAACATGAGTAGCTCCGGCTTTTACTGCCATGATCGCATTGGCAACTGCCATACCTCCGTCATTATGAGGATGGATTCCAACAGGTACTTTAAAAGTTTCCACTACTTTTTTGGTAATTTCATAGACTTCATCAGGAAATGCGCCGCCATTGGTTTCACAAAGAACAATACAATCTGCTCCGCCTTCCACTGCAGCAGCCAGTGCTGCCATCGCATAATCCGGATTAGCTTTATATCCGTCAAAGAAATGTTCTGCATCAAAGATCACTTCTTTGCCTTTTTCTTTGAAGAATCTTAAGGTTTCTTTAATCATCTCCAAATTTTCTTCCAAAGATGTTTTAATAATATCCGTCACATGAAAATCCCAGCTTTTCCCGAATATCACAACAACCGGCGTATCTGCAGTAAGCAGTGACTGGACATTGCTATCTTCTTCAACAGATATACCTCTTCTTCTTGTACTTCCAAAAGCCGCTATTTTTGCATTCTTCAAATGAATCTTTTTAACTCTATCAAAAAACTCCAAATCTTTAGGATTTGAGCCGGGGTTGCCTGCTTCAATATAGGCAACTCCAAACTCATCCAGCGTCTTTACAATTTTTAATTTATCTTCTACAGAAAAGGAAATTCCTTCTGCCTGAGCACCATCTCTTAATGTAGAATCAAAAATAGTGATTTTATTCGCCATTCGCTTCATTCTCCCCCCTCTGTTGTAAACTCTGCCTGATTGCTTCTTATTTGTCCTGAATCCAGCTCATCATCTTGCGAAGTTCTCTTCCTACTTTTTCAATTTGATGTTCTGATTCCATTCTTCTTCTTGCATTAAAGTTAGGACGATTGGCTTGATTTTCTAAAATCCAGTTCTTAGCAAAGGTACCATCTTGAATTTCTTTTAATACTTTCTTCATTTCTTTCTTTGTTTCTTCTGTAATAATACGTTTTCCAACACTGTAATCTCCATACTCTGCAGTATCACTGATCGAATATCTCATGTAGCTTAATCCACCCTGGTTGATTAAGTCTACGATTAATTTCATCTCATGCATACATTCAAAATAAGCACTTTCTGGTTGATATCCGGCTTCTACCAATGTTTCGAATCCCGCTTTCATAAGTTCAGAAACGCCTCCACAGAGTACCGCTTGCTCTCCAAAGAGGTCTGTTTCAGTTTCTTCTTTAAATGTGGTTTCAAGAATACCTGCCCTTGCTCCACCAATTCCTGCTGCATATGCAAGCCCTAATTCTTTTGCATTACCAGTAGCATCTTGATGTACTGCGATCAGACAAGGAACACCTTTTCCTTCTAAATACTGACTTCTTACTGTATGTCCAGGTCCTTTTGGTGCAACCATGAATACATTTACATCTGCAGGAGGTGTAATCTGTCCATAGTGAATATTAAATCCGTGAGCAAAGGCTAAAGATTTGCCCGCGGTTAAATTGGGCTCAATGCTCTCTTTATATAATTTAGGTTGTTTTTCATCATTAATAAGAATCATAATAATATCAGCCTCGGCTGCTGCTTCTGCTGCAGTTGCAACTTTAAGTCCTGCTGCTTCTGCTTTCGCCCAGGATTTGCTGCCTTCATAAAGTCCAACAATTACATCCACACCAGAGTCATGTAAGTTAAGCGCATGGGCATGCCCCTGGCTTCCATATCCGATAATCGCCACTTTTTTTCCCTTTAATAAATTCAAATTGCAATCTTGTTCATAATATAATTTTGCCATTTTTTATTCCTCCTCATATTTATTATGTTGTTTGATTTCTTTATTCCCTCGCTCCAGAGCTGTAAGGCCTGTGCGAATCATTTCTTTGATACCATAAGGTTCCAGCATGCTGATTAATGCAGATACTTTTGCTTCATCTCCAGTGATCTCAATCATCAAGGATTCACTGGCTACATCGACTATTCTTCCTCTGAAAATATTCACGATTTCAATAACTTCTGGCCTCTGATGGGTAGCAACACCTACTTTTATAAGTACCAGTTCCCTGTATACAGATTGTTCAGGCTTTAATTCTATAACCTTAATTACATCGATGAGTTTATTTAGTTGCTTTTTGATTTGTTCCAGGATATATTCATCTCCTCGAACAACAATGGTCATGCGGGATACATTGGGATCTTCCGTTTCTCCCACGGAAAGACTGTCGATGTTATAGCCGCGTCGACTGAAAAGTCCTGACACCCGGCTTAACACCCCTGAATGGTTTTCTACTAAAACAGATAAAACATGTCTCTTCACTGCAATCCCCCTCTCTATAGTAAAAAGATATGTTAAAGTGTGCTTTCTTTTGGATCAACGATACATTCAATTAAAAATGTCTCGTCGGAATGAATCGCTTCATCAAATACTTCTTTTAGTTCATCATCCTGAAGAACTCTTCTTCCTTTAATACCATAAGCATCTGCCAGTTTAATAAAATCAGGATTGCCGCTTAAGTTTACACCATATTCCGCCTTATAATTTTTATACTGCATTTCTCTGACCATGCCCAATCCTTCATTATTAAACAGCAGTATGATCAGCTTAACTTTATTTTGCTTTAATGTGGCCAATTCAAAGAAACTCATCTGAAATCCACCGTCTCCCATGGTTGCGACAACCTGCCTATTAGGTGCCGCGATCGCTGCCCCAATAGCAGCCGGCAAGCTGTATCCCATGGTCCCTAAACCACCGGAAGTAAAAAACTTTCTCTCATCGAAAATCTTAAAGTTACGGGCTGACCACATCTGATTTTGCCCTACATCAGCAACTAAAATAGCATTTTGATCTAAAACTTCAGAAAGAAGTTGAATCGCATATTTAGGATTTACATTACTGGAAGGCTTCCTGTTTTTTATACCGCTTTGCTTCAAATCTGTCAGATATTTTACCCATTCATCCGTATTAAGAGGCTGTGCCATCTCAAGAAACTGTTCCAAAATATTTTTCACGTCTCCCACAACCGGTATGGAGGTTCCTAAATTCTTACCAATTTCCGCAGGATCCACATCAATATGGATAATATCTGCATTCTTTGCAAATAATTTGCTTCCTCCGGTTGCTCTGTCTGCAATTCTTGCCCCCATAAAAACTGCTACATCTGCTTCAGATACTGCCTTATTGGCAACTTTATCCCCATGAGAACCAATCATCCCGATATAATAAGGTGAATTGTGGTCCATTCCTCCTAACCCCATTAGGGTGCATACCACCGGAATTTTGGACTTTTCTGCAAAAGCAAGAAGTTCTTTTTCTGCCTTTGCACTGACAATTCCTCCACCTATGCATATAATCGGTTTTTTACTGTCTTTAAGCCTTCTCAACGCACGTTTAATCTGACCTATATGTCCTATGTATGTAGGTTTGTAACCTCTGATATTGACTTCTTCATCATAAGAAAATTCAATATTTTCATTCTGCATATCTACCGGTATATCAATAAGAACCGGACCAGGTCTTCCTGTTTTAGCGATATGAAATGCTTCTTTAATTATGCGAGGAAGATCCTTTGCATCTTTTACAAGATAACTATGTTTTATAAAAGGTTCTGTCGCTCCTGTAATGTCTACCTCTTGAAATACATCTCTTCCTATTAGTGTTGATTTTACCTGTCCTGTAAATGCAACAAGAGGAATGGAATCCATATAAGCAGTTGCAATGCCTGTAATCAAATTTGTAGCACCCGGTCCTGAAGTAGCAATGCAGACACCTACTTTACCTGAAGTGCGGGCATATCCACTGGCGCTATGAGCAGCTGCCTGTTCTTGTCGGACCAACACGTGACGGATTGGTGACTTTCTTAAAGCTTCATACAAAGGCATGATCGCGGCCCCTGGATAGCCAAAAACTGTTGTAACTTCTTCTTTCTTTAAACATTCTACAATCGCATCTGCAGCTTTCATCGACTCCCCTCCTTCGAAATAAAGAGTATAAAAAAACCCCATCCCTGACTTGCAGGGACGAGGAATACATTCCGCGCGTTACCACCCTTATTAACTTTATTTTGCAATAAAGTTCTCTCACTAGGTTCAATCAAACCTTCGCCTGTAACGGGGCTTGCCGTTTATCTCTTACTTGTATAGAAGAAGTTCTATACTTCGGAGAAACTGCTCTGGAGAGATTTGTATTTCGCTATAGGATCGGTTCACACCACCCACCGACTCTCTGCACCTATATTATGCAAAATACCAGGCTCCTTCATTGCATTTATCAGAAAATTAAATTTGTATGTATTTTAGCAGTAATTAAAACTAAAGTCAATAACTTTTTTGAGAAAATTGTAATATTATTTACATTTAACAAAACCTTCATCTTCTTTAAGAATATTTTCTATTTCTTCCAACGAAAGGGGTTTGCTAAACAAATAACCTTGAACCTTATCGCATTGCTGATATTTCAAAAAAGAATATTGATCCCATGTTTCTACTCCTTCAGCAATAACTTGAAGTGCCATATTATGTGACAAATCTATCACTGCTTTTGCAATGGTCTGTTGACCTTTATCCACTGTAATATTATCTACAAAAGTTTTATCGATTTTTACCGTATTGATCGGCAACTGTTTTAAATAATTCAAAGAGGAATATCCTGTTCCAAAATCATCTAAAGAAATATTAATATTCATCTTTTTTAATTTCCCAAGAATTTCTTTAGTAAGTTCAATATCCATCATTGCCAGGCTTTCTGTAATTTCTAAATCCAAAAGTCCCGGATTCATATCCGTTTCTTCGATAATCTTCGTGATCATTTCAACTAAGTCAGGCTGCTGGAACTGTTTTGCAGATAAATTAACAGAAATACGAACATCTCTAAACCCTTTTTTTCTCCATTCCGCACTTTGCTGACATGCTGTACGAATAACCCATTCTCCTATAGGGACAATCAATCCTGTTTCTTCTGCCAGAGGAATAAAATGAGCAGGAGAGATGCAGCCTTTTGTAGGATGTATCCAACGGATCAACGCTTCTACTCCTACTATCTTTCCTGTCATAATATCTATCTGAGGCTGATAACAGAGCACAAACTCCTGATGATCCAGCGCCTGTCTTAGATCCTCTTCCAACTGGTATTTCTCCAATACTTTTGCACTTATGCAGGATTCAAAAAAGCAATATTGATTTCTGCCCTTTTCTTTTGCGTAGTTCATTGCCATATCTGCATATTGAACGATTGTTTTCACATCCTCAGCATCATCAGGATAAACAGCAATCCCCATGCTGGCAGTAATATGAAACTTTTTTCCATCTAATATAAAAGGGGCCTGAAAAACATGAATGAACTTTTTAACAATATTAATGACATCATTTTTATCAATAACCTCAGGGATTAAAACAGCAAACTCGTCTCCTTCAAAGCGTGAAATAAAATCATTTTGACACAGACAGCCTTTAAGTAATTGGCTTACCTGCTTTAATACTATATCTCCCTGAGCATGCCCCACAGTATCATTAACGACTTTAAAATGATCTAAATCTATATAAATCAGTGCAACTTTTTGGTTATTTTTTTTGCAATCCTCAATACTTCTCAATAAAGTCTCTTCAAAAAACTTTCGGTTTGGTATTTTGGTCAGATCATCATAATAAATCAACTGAAAAATCCTGTTTTGAGATCTTTGGTAATTTCTCATGAACACAAAAAGACTTCCAGTTAAAGCCGCTCCAATCAAAAGGAGCACAATGGATATCTGGGTTGCATTTTGAATATTCAGGTATAATTTTGCAAGTTTAATACCCATAAAAATTAATAATAACAAAATTGCGAAAGCAACAATGCCTGCTATTCTAAATGGGATATTATTATATCCCATTACGTCTACCGGCCGTTTTCTTCTTTTTAACAATTTGTTATTAGAATTAATAGTGCTCACGATACCAGCTCCGTCCCTAGAATTGCCTCCTCCAACTATCTATAATAATTATAATTTACCTTAATATTAAAGTAAATCATATTATTTAAGATTTTTGTTCATTCTTCAATTTCTTCCTTTAATTTTCCAAGATCCTTAATAATAATATTTTTGCCATCCATATCTATCAGCTTTTTCTTCTTTAATTGGCTCATCACCCGTGTTGCCGTTTCTCTTGTGGTTCCGACAAGATTAGCTATATCCTGTCTTGTCATTCCAAGATGAATTTCTATGCCCTTATTCGTAAGCTTCCCATATTCTTTGGCTAGATTAATCAATACTTTAGCTGTTCTTATATATGTATCATTTAAGGCAATTTCTTTTACGTTCATTTGAGAATAATAAAGGCGTCTAGTAAGTACTTTTATAATTTGCAATGACAATTCTCTGTTTTCTAACACCATCTTTTCTATATCCCTGTTGTAAATCATTCCGACTTCAGCGTCTTCTATCACTTCTGCTGTTGCAGGATACTCTATGTCATTAAACATGGTTACTTCTGCTAAGATCGCACCTTCTCCAAAAATATTCAGGATAATTTCCCTTCCGTCAAAAGAAGTTTTATATACTTTTATTTTCCCCGATTGAATATAAAAAAAAGACTCCCCTTTATCCCCTTCATTAAAAATAATTGAACCCTTTGGATACTTTTTTTTAATTTCCAGCTGGCTGATTTTTATAAGCTGTTCCTCTGATAAGCCTGAAAAAACAGGTATCCTCTTTAAAGCTATGATATGTTTCTCCACTATAGTCCCCCATTTCCTTATTTTATTTATATTTGATTAAAATGTGATTAATATCATATTCAAGTATTCCTATATATTTTATAATGAATACATCAATTGTGACAAGGAGGATTTCTTATGAGTGCTTTTTTAGGCCCTATACATTATTGGCTGTACAATAAAATTGTTTTATTTGAAGCATTAGAAAAATCATTGGTTGAGACTTATATAAATCAATACGGTAAATCTATTGGTGAAATTTACATAAAATACTGTGATCGATATGGCGATCCTGTATCAATCGATGAACCTTTGGAAAATATTATTGATCAAAGCAATATCCATGGCTGGCTTCAAGAAAAAATCAGTATCGCAGAAACCCGTCAGGCAGCTTTTTTGAATGAAGTACTGAATATCCATGGAAAGCAAGCGTTACATCTTGCGTCAGATATATACAGCAGACAAGGAGCAGCTGCAGGCAAAAGAAGTCAGTCTCAGGAAGCACCTTCTTCTGCCCCTGAATTGTTCAAGGCCTTAAATAACTATATTTTAGACGGAATGCCCTGTGACCGTGTCAATGAAATCATAGTTTCTAAAGAAGAGTGTATGGAATGGAAAACAGTTTTCTGTCTTCATATAGGTTACTGGAATGCTGCAGGGGCAGATCCCGATATATTTTATACTTTAAGAAAACAATGGATCTCTGCATTTATCGAAAATGCAAATCCTGATTATAAATATGAATTTGAGAAAATCTCTGATTCATTATCTCACAAAATATTAAAAGGAGGAAGATAATATGAAAATCACAAAGGATATGCTGATCGCAGAAGTTTTAAGAATCAACCCCAATGCTGCCAGAATATTAATGAGCAGCGGAATGGGCTGTCTTGGATGCCCTTCATCCCAGGCTGAATCTTTAGAACAGGCTGCCGCAGTTCACGGCATTGACGTGGATGAACTGATCGAAAAACTGAATCAATAGAAAATATTAAAAAAGGATTATAGACTTAATGCTTTTAAGTCTATAATCCTTTTTCATAATTATACACCTAATTTTCAATAGTTGCTTCTCCAAAGGCTTTTTGAATAAGCGCCGTATTCGTTTCTTTACCTAAAAGACTCACTAAAGGTACAGTAATACTGGATACAATCATGGCAATACATGAAATAATCGGCATATCAATTAAAAGTATACCTAATTTCTCAAGGATCAAATATCCTCCTATCACAATCCCTCCACCTAAAAATCCTGCCCAAGCACCAAACTTTGTCGTTTTTTTCCACCATATTCCCCAAACATAAGGACCAAGGAACATACCGGACACAATGCCCCAGGATAAAGACATAAGGTAAACAATCGTATTGGATTGGAATACAGCCATAACATAGGATAAAGCAACAAAAAGCGCACAAAAAACTTTCATTATGCTCATGGTCTTTTGATCAGATAAATCGGGTTTTACATATCCCTTTATAAAATCTATAGAAATAGTCGAACTGGAAACAAGCACTAAAGATGCAAGGGTTGACATAGAAGCAGAGAGAATCAGTACAACAATAACCCCTAGCAAAGCATCCGGCAATGCTTTTTCTAACATAAGAGGTACAACCATATCTGCATTGCCTTGTGGCATCACTGCAACCCCCTCTTCTATAAAGAATAACCTTCCAAGAGAACCTGTAAAGTACGCACTGACCCCTATGACGAATGCAAAAATAGTAGAAATAATTGTCCCTCTTTTAATCGCGTGATCGTCTTTGACCGCATAAAATTTGTGAATCATTTGAGGCAATCCCCATACACCAAAACTTGTCATAAAAATCATGCTCATCAATGACAATCTTCTGCTGGAATCACTAAATACCATACCAAGCCCCGAATCAAGAGCCGATAATTTCGTAAATGCTCCGCTAAAGCCACCAACCGCATCATTATTAACGACAAAAAAGACCATAAGTATGCTGCCTATTAACATAACGATTCCTTGGATAAAGTCATTGATAGCTGTAGCCACATAGCCCCCTAAAAGAAGATAAAAAGCAGTTAATATTGCCATACCTAAAATAACAGTATTGAAGCTGATCCCAAAAGAACTCTCAAAAATATATCCTAATCCTTTATATACTGAAGCTGTATAGGGTACTAAGAACACAAACATGACAAGCGCTGCAATAAACTTCATATTTTTACTTTCATACCTTTTTTCAAAAAATTCCGGCATAGTACGAACATCCAAATTATGTGTCATATCGCGGGTCTTTTGAGCCAGCATCTTCCAAGCAAGCCAACAGCCAAATACTGCATTCCCCATACCTATCCAAGAAGCTGATACACCATATTTCCATCCTAATCCTCCTGCATAGCCAATAAAAATAACCGCTGAAAAATACGAAGTCCCATAGGCAAAAGCACTCATCCATGCTCCCATATTTCTTCCACCAAGGAAAAAGTCATTGGTGTCTTTTACTTTTTTCTTGCTGTAAATGCCTACCCCAATCATCACCCCAATAAATACTAATAAGAATAATGCCTTCATTGATCCACTTCCTTCCTATTCATTTTTATAAATTTTTTGCAAATAAAAAACTCCCGTCCTATCATAAGGACGAGAGTATATTTCCCGTGGTACCACCTTAATTTATTATTGCTTCGCAGCAATAACCTCTTCAAGTACGCCAAAGCAACCTTTTGGGATACTCTATCACTATAACGGGTGAACCCGTCTTCCTCTACTGGCATATTTAATATGCGTTCAAGCAAGCACTCCAAGATGTATTCAAATTAATGCCGCTTTGCCCCTTCCACCAACCGGGTGCTCTCTGTAAAAGCCTACTTAATTTTACTTCTTCTCTTCAACGTTTTAACGCAGTATTTAGTTATCAATATATTATTATCTATTTAAAATATTGTCAATAGTTTAATTTATTTTAAAATTATTTTTTGAAATCTCTATATGAATTAAAGTCGTTTCAATCAAGTAATTAGATTCTAAAATCTCTCCAACCATTAATGTAGTTTAAATTATAATTTTTAAAACACAAAAAGGTCACTACAAAGTAATAACTTCATAGTGACCATAATTTTTACTGTTTATTAAGATGTCTTCTAAATATTTACCCAAAAGCTTCAAACCCTTATACTTATCATTGAAAATCCTTATCCAGGTTAATAACAATAGCCTTTGACCTTGTCATGGCTTCAATGCTGTATCGGATTCCCTGAGTACCTAAACCGGATGCTTTTACACCGAGGAATGGGAAGTGGTCTGGACCTCTTTCTGTTTTATTATTAATCTGAACAGTTCCAACTTCTAATTTCTGTGCAATGGCAAACGCTTTATCGATATTTTTGGTGAACACACAGCCTTGAAGACCGTATTCCGATTTGTTAGAAATATCGATGGCTTCTTCGATCGTTTTTACGCGCATAATTGGCAGTACAGGACCAAAAGGTTCTTCCCACGCAATTCTCATATCTTCCGTAACATAATCAAACACCGTAGGCCAGATATATCTTTTTTCTCGTTTATTGCCTATAAGAAGTTTAGCACCTTTCTCAATTGCATCATCAATAAGTTCCTGTACAAAATCTGCCGCCTTATCATTAATCAAAGGTGTTATTTGTGCATCGTCTTCAGGTCTGCCTACGGTAAGTTTTGCGACTTCCGCAACGATTTTTGAAGCCAGTTCGTCAGCAATACTCTCCATAACCAATACTCTCTTTACAGCCGTACACCTTTGCCCAGAGTAATTGAAGGCACCTTTAACGATATTTTGAGCGGTTTCATCCAGGTCACAGTCTTCCAAGACGATGGCTGCGTCTTTGCCTCCCAGTTCCAATAATAACGGAATCATGCCTGCTTCTTTTGCAATATGCTGGCCAACTTCCGTACTGCCTGTAAAATTAATCATATCAATGCCTGGATGGGTAATTAAATAATCTCCCAGCTCAGAGCCCTTCCCTGTTACAATATTAAGCACGCCTCCTGGAAGCCCGGCTTCACAGAAGATTTGCCCTAAATACATGGCACTGATTGAGCCCTGGGTCGGAGGCTTGAATACAACACTATTGCCTCCTGCCAGTGCCGGAGCAATCTTTGATATGGATAAATTAACAGGATAGTTAAAAGGAGAAATACATAAGATTACTCCTAATGGCACTCTTTCTACAAGAGATATTTTGGTTTTATCAAACCCTGGAAAAGCATCGCCATAAATCGTTTCACCGGTCATTCTTTTGGCAGTTTCAGCCGTAAAATGCATAAAGTCAACGGTTCTCTTCACTTCAGATATGGCTGAGCTTTTTGCCTTCGCTATTTCTTTAACTAAAACATCAGCAATTTCTTCTTCATACTTTTCCATAATTCTTGCTGCTTTGTGAATGATATCAGCTCTTTCGCTTGTCGGTATTTTTGCCCATTCTTTTTGTGCTTCTTTTGCATTTTGAATAGCAAAATCAACATCTGCTCTGGTTTGAGCCTGTATCTCTCCAATTAAAGAGTCATCGACCGGAGAATAGATCTTAATTCTTTCTCCAGCAGACGATTCTGTCCACTGTCCACCACATAAATTTTTGTATATATTTCCTTCTCTGAATATGCATGAAAACATGCCATCACCTCTTTAATTTATAATTTAAGCATTGTCAGATAATATTTAATATTATTTATTTATTATATAATAATTATTATTGTTTTTCCACTGTTTTTATTTTTAATATGAAGATGTAATGATTTATTATATTCACTCAGACATATTATAATAAGGAATGACATAATTTAACTTGATAGGGATAGATTTATGGATCTAAACAGCATACTCATCGCTTTCAAATTCACTTTATTTGCTGGTCTTTCTTTTCTACCGGTATCGGAAGCCTGAAAGCGTTCTTTACCAAAAAAACAATACAAGATTCCTGTCTGTCATCCTCGGCTTCTCTGCAGGGGTAATGATTAAGTATTCTTTTATATCAAGTCTTTCAGAGCCTTTGGGAACCTTGGTAGGCTATGTACTCTTGTCATCACTCTTTGATATTACCTTTGGAATATTATTTGCAACTGTGGCCGGCATTATGGTGTATATCTCCCTGGATGAACTTCTTTCTGTGACTTAAGAATATGGAGAACATCATCTGTCCATATAGGATGTTGTGGCAGGTATGGTCGTAATGGCTGTCAGGTTGCTGTTATTTATTTAATCAAAAGTATTTTTTCACCAGTGAGTAGAAAATATTCTACTTAGATCATAAGATAGTAGGAAATTTGCTACCGATATAATTATAAACCCCTTCGCTTCTATCCTATGGGATCAGCGAAGGGGTTTATACATTTCACTCTAATTTATGTTATTATGCCATAAACATTTTTAAATCGTCTTCTACGTTTGTAATACCGCCGATGCCGAAGTTTTCTACCAGTACCTTTGCAACGTTTGGAGAAAGGAAAGCTGGCAGGGTTGGTCCCAAGTGAATATTCTTAACACCAAGATATAATAATGCAAGAAGTACGATCACTGCTTTTTGTTCATACCATGCGATATTATAAGAAATCGGCAGTTCATTGATGTCATTTAATTCGAATACTTCTTTTAACTTAAGAGCAATTACGGCAAGGGAATAAGAGTCATTACATTGTCCGGCATCCAATACTCTTGGAATACCTCCAATATCTCCTAATTCCAATTTGTTGTATTTGTATTTCGCACATCCTGCTGTTAAAATCACTGTATCTTTTGGCAGGGCTTTTGCAAATTCAGTATAGTAGTCTCTGCTCTTCATTCTTCCGTCACAGCCAGCCATAACAAAGAAGCGTTTGATCGCTCCTGACTTAACTGCCTCCACTACTTTATCGGCAAGAGAAAGCACTGTATTATGAGCAAATCCTCCAATGATTTCTCCTCTTTCAATTTCTGTAGGAGGTGCGCATTTCTTTGCGTGTTCGATGATTTCAGAGAAGTCTTTTCTTCCATCTTTTCCTTCTGCTATATGTTTTAATCCTTCAAAGCCTACGGAACCTGTTGTGTATACTCTGTCTTTATAAGAATCTTTTGGGGGAACAAGGCAGTTGGTTGTCATTAAAATAGGTCCGTTGAATTTTTCAAATTCTTCATTTTGCTTCCACCATGCATTTCCATAGTTTCCTACAAAATGATCATACTTTTTGAATGCAGGATAGTAGTTTGCAGGAAGCATTTCGCTGTGGGTGTATACATCTACTCCAGTGCCTTCTGTTTGTTTAAGCAATTCTTCCATATCCTTTAAATCATGGCCACTGATTAAAATAGCAGGATTATTTCTTACGCCGATATTTACTTTTGTAATTTCAGGATGCCCATAAGTGGAAGTATTTGCCTGGTCTAAAAGCGCCATGACATCTACCCCATGTTTTCCTGTTTCCATGGTTAAGGCAATTAGATCCTCAGCAGACAAGCTGTCATCCAGTGTAGCCGCCAATGCTTTTTGAAGGAAAGCATGAATTTCATTACTTTCATAGCCTAAGTTTAATGCATGCTTTCCATAGGCAGCCATTCCTTTTAACCCGTAGGTAATGAGTTCTCTTAAGGAACGGATATCTTCATTTTCTGTAGCCAAAATGCCTACAGTTTCAGCCTTTTTGTCAAATTCTTCTTCATTTGCCATGAAGTTGGCTGCATCATGGGTAATGTGTTCAACATTTCCTCCTGCATTAACTACTTCTTGTTTTAATGCTTCTCTCACTTCTAATGCTTTGTTAATACGATTAATAAAATCTGTTCTGTCGAAGTTTGCATTGGTAATGGTAGCAAATAAATTCTCCATAATAAATTTATTTACTTCTTTGTTTTCTACTCCTACTTTTCTTCCTTCTACAGCATACATGGAAATTCCTTTAAGGGTATAAATGAGTAAGTCCTGAAGATTGGATACATCTCCGGTTTTTCCACATACCCCTCTTAAAGTACATCCGCTTCCTTTAGCTGTTTCTTGACATTGATAACAAAACATCTTTATTCCTCCCTATTATATTCATTTTTATTATTCTTATTTGTTTAGTGTGTTTTTAGCTGTTGAGAATATAATAGAGGATTTTCAGGTTTAAATCAGTGATTTATGTCACAAATTTAAAAAAGATAAAAAAAATAACTCTTCCATGGAAGAGCTATTTTCTTATATAAGTAATGGCCTGCCTGCCCATCTGTACCCATGCCTTAACAAAATCATTCACAGGCACTTTTTGATTAGCTTTTGATTTCAAAGGATTATTGACATAAACATAGTTTTGATCATAGCCCGTTACAAGAACGGAGTGTTCTTTCATCGTAATGCGTATTGGACCATATGGGGTTTGCCATTCCTGAAAATAGTCATCGCTTAATTCTTTAAAACTGCCATTGGTAATCACCCATACGGGAGTGCCAGTATTCACAAAATATAATACGTCACTCCAATTACATCCTGTCAAATCCAGAATTCTTCCGGGTAAATACTTCTCTGCCAATGCTTTGATTGGCTTATGGTATACACCATATCCTCTTTTTTTAAAAGTATAAATATCTCCTACAAATCCCACATTAGGATGGCCATAATAGATCTTTCCGTTCTTTTTTTGATAGGGTGTAGGATCCTTTTTGATTTCTTTTGCCAGCGTCATTTTATTGGCTTTTACCCCTGCATGTCTTAGCAGCATTGCAAGACTCGTTACTTCGCAGCCTCTGGCCAGTTCAGGCATCTGAGAAATCAGAGGAACCTTTAGAATCACACGGGATTTGCGCTTGGCAGAATTGGTCCAAATCAGTGTTTTATTGTTATAATAATAGATGGAGCTATTCTTATATTCCCTGGCAACATTAGCAGCCTGTGCAAAAGTTTTAAATGAATTTAAATACTTTTTCTGCTGACAAACTGCAAAAGGTCTTTCCTTGTCCCAAAGATATTGCTTGCTGACAGGAATAACCATATCCTTTTCTATAATATGGCATAATGTAAAAACAAATAAAAACACCACAAGAAATGACAGGCTAATTTTGACCAGACCTTTTTTCATTTCTTTCATCCTTATTTTATTCGTTTATACATTATACTTTTGAAAATCTCAATTTATTCTTCCGATACAGTTTCATCTGAAGGCCCGTCTTCTTTTTGAGGCATATATTTATGCAATACCTTTTCTATAAAATAGGCAGATGAAAGTGCATAAAGACTCACCGCTACAAACATAAAAACAGGTACCGTCCAGGTTAATAAGAAAATCGCCACTAATAAAACAATACATACAATGGTTGTTAAAAGATGCCTGTTTGCCATAAAGAAGGCCATCTTTATTACGCCCGCAATGCTCATATAAAATCTGGACAAAAGAGGGAAAACGTAAATAGTGATG
Source organism: Defluviitalea raffinosedens (assembly GCF_016908775.1). Lineage (NCBI taxonomy): Bacteria > Bacillati > Bacillota > Clostridia > Lachnospirales > Defluviitaleaceae > Defluviitalea > Defluviitalea raffinosedens. The sequence continues at coordinate 29,059 of NZ_JAFBEP010000002.1, forward strand.
AAAATCAGCTGCAGTAAAACAGCATATTGGAATACAACCAGTATTTTTCCCATATTACCAAATAAATAGGAATTGCTTAAATTAAACCGAGCAATTAAAAAAGCGACAAGCAAAATAAGCCAAATTACTGTAGATTGCCTGAAATTCAATTTAAAGCTTTTCCAAAAATCTCTCCAGATATATCCGTCTTCATTTCTTACTTTTTTTCCCATGACATAGAAAAGTGCTGTCGTAGATGCACCTACGGTAAAAATCGGAATGCTAAAAATAAACCATAAAAAATTTAAAAAAATGATATCAAAAACAAGGGTCCCTATACGATTAAAAGGCCCGTCCAAGTCAAAAAATCCTTTAAGCATTGTTATTTCCTCCATTGAATCAGCGTTATGTTTTTTTATAATATCATATTTTTATGAATTTGAAAAATTGCTCATAAACTTATATTCTGTTTACATTAATCAACTCCACTGCTCCGTTGCCATCCGGTTTGAACTGTAAATCTGCAGTGGCTTTCTCATGAGTCTGGGGCAGAATAATATGAATCCCTTTGATCTTGTTATTTTTAAGGAGTTCCTTAACCATTTTGGGCGTAATGGCTTGTCCATATTGTTCCAAGCTATTCTTCCAAATGGTAAATTTACACCCATCTTTCCATTTGGTACAATAAAATGCTTTGGTATTCTCCTTTATATCCCCTTTACTGCATAAAGGACATTTCCCCAGAGACACTGACTTTTTAGCTCTTTTCTTTTGAGTTTCTTCAGGAAAAGTAATGGGATTCTCTGATTTTGTGGATTCCTCAACAATGAAGTAAACATATCTGATAATACTTTCCATAAATTTTTGGGGATCCATTTTCTTTTTCACAATGGATGAAAGGCCTTTTTCCCACTTACCTGTCATCTCCGGAGATTTTAATTCTTCCGGCACAATCTCAATTAATTTCATCCCTTTTTCTGTAGGATAAAGAGCTTTTCCCTTTCTAACAACATATCCCACTTGAATAAGCCGCTCTATAATAGAAGCTCTTGTGGCAGGGGTTCCAAGCCCACTGTCTTTTAGCTGCTCTTTTAACTCTTCGTCTTCTACCAGTCGTCCGGCATTCTCCATAGCAGATAATAAGGATGCTTCCGTATAAGGCTTTGGAGGAGTTGTCTTTTTCTTTTCGGTCTTTACATCAAAAGCTGTGACAGGATCGCCTTTTTTCAGAACAGGCAGTTCTTGTTCTTCCTCATTCTTTTTGGCATCATTCTTATAAAACAACATCCATCCCAATTGAGAAACGGTTTTCCCTTTGGTCACAAAAAACTCATTTTCTATTTCAGTAATCACTTTGGTAACGGTATATTCATAATCAGAATAAAATACTGCGAAAAATCGCTTGACAATTAACCCATAAATTTTTTTTTCGTCCTCTGTCAGATTTTCCAGTTTGGGAACTGTATCTGTTGGAATAATTGCAAAATGATCCGTTACCTTACTGTCATCCACAATTCTTTTAGAAACAGGCAGTTTGTCCATATCCAATATCGGTTTTACAAATCTGCTGTATAGGGGAATATTTAATTTACGCAAGGTACTTTTAAGCACAGGAATCATATCCGTACTGACATATCGGCTGTCGGTCCTCGGATAAGTAATCATCTTTCTCTTTTCATATAATCCCTGAGCAATGGATAAAGTTTTGCTGGCAGAAAAACCAAACATTTTGTTCCCGTCCCTTTGAAGCTCTGTTAGATCATATAAGAGAGGAGGAGGCTGCTTTTTCTTTTCTTCTGACAGATCTTTAATGATCCCCTGCTTACCCCTTACTTTGCGTGCAATGTCTAAAGCTTTTTCTTCTTCGAAAATTCTTGTTTCATGATTTTCAAGATCAGTCCATAGTCCCTTAAAGCCACTAAAATCTGCTTTTACTTCCCAATAGTCCTTTGGAACAAAGGTATCAATTTCCTTCTGTCTCTGCACCAAAATACTCAAAGTTGGAGTCTGCACCCGCCCAATAGATAAAAGTACATTGTACCGGATGGTAAAGGCGCGAGTTGCGTTCATTCCCACCAGCCAGTCTGCCTCCGAACGGCATTTTGCTGAATAATAAAGGGCATCATATTCTTCTCCCGGTCTTAAAGATTCAAAACCTTTTCTTATTGCCGTATCGGTCATACTGGAAATCCAAAGTCTTTTAAAAGGCTTTTTACATTTGACTGCTTCATAGATATATCTGAAAATCAATTCCCCTTCTCTTCCGCTGTCCGTCGCACAAACAAGAGAATCAATTTCTTTGGAATTCATAAGTTTCTTAAGGATATCAAACTGCTTTTTTGTTTTTCTCTCAGGTTTTGTTTTCATCTGCTCTGGAATAATGGGAAGAGTCTCGTAGGCCCAGCGTTTATATTTCTCATCATATTCCTCTGGTTCCAATAGTCTTACCAGATGGCCTATGGCCCAGGTTACAACATACTTCTCTCCTATAAGGCAGCCCTCGCCTTTTTGGTTACATCCTAAAACTTTGGCAATATCTTTGCCTACAGAGGGTTTTTCTGCAATAACTAATATTTTCCCCATTCTATTCATCCTTCAATAATTACTTTTATACTATTTTATCATAAGAATGGCAAGAAAGCGACTGCGTCCCACTGGTGAAATAAGAAAGCTTGCCCTTTGCAGGCAAGAAAAATTTTATCATTTTATTTTTTATTTTATAGCAAATCCGAAAGAATTTCCTATGTAAAAATAAAGCCCTCCTGCCATCCAATCGGCAAAAGGACTTGTTGATCTTTCTATTAATGGGTCAATACTTGTTCTCCAAAAATCTTTCCTGCCTCATAAGCAGTGTGCAAACTTTCTTCATCGGCGAATTTTATTCTGAGAGGAAATGCTGGTGTATCTATTCCCCTGTTGAGTATAAGATATTTTTGATTGATTACTGTAAACCCGGAGTCATTCAAATAGTTTTCTATATGGGTAATACCTTCTCCACTCCAGCCAAAGGAACCAAAGGCTGCTGAGAGTTTTCCCTTTGCTTCCATGTTTTTCAGAGCTTGAAGTAATTCTTCCACATTCCCTACCATATCGCCGTATTTTGTGGAACTTCCGATCAAAACCCCATCGGAAATTTGAATTCGGTCTAAAACCTCGTCTAAATTGGAATTCTTTAAGTTAAATACATAGGGTTCAATACCTGATTCCTTAAGACCTTCAGCTAGTTTCCCGGCAATTTTTGTGGTGTTCCCTGTCATGGTTGAAAAAACAATCGTTACCTTTTTGGAGCTTGCATCATCCACTAAACTGCTCATTTCATCATACATTCTGATAAAATCATGGGCATTTTCCCTTAATATATAACCATGGGATGGCGCAATCATATCAATCTCCAATTTATTGATTTTCCTAAGCATCTCACGGACATATGGTCTGTGGGGCCCCATAATGAGTTTATAATACACCTTGAAATCTTCAATATACTCACCCGCAGCCAAATCATTAAAAAGTTCATTATTAGCTATATGAGTACTGAAAATATCGCAGGGGAATAGAGTTTTATCGTCAATACTGTAAGTGATCATTGTTTCTTCCGTATGAAGATACGGTGTTTCAAAGAATTGCAGGATTTTCCCTCCTATGTCTAATCTGTCCCCATCATGAACAATGATAAATTCACGATTATGCAGTTTAAACATATCTTTTAAAAGTTCACTGCCCAGCTTGGTTGTTACAATTTTAGCATTTTTTGCTCTGGCTGCCAGTGCCGGAAGAGCTCCTGCATGATCTGGTTCAACGTGGTTAATTACGATATATTCAATGGTATTAAGATCAATGACTTCTTTAAGGTTGTCAACATATTCCTTCGCAAAGGCAATATCTACTGTATCAATCACTGTAGGTTTTCCGGTTGTCAAAAGATAACTGTTATAGGTTGTCCCTCTCTCCAAAATTAATCTGTGAAATGGTACCTTCCTGTCGTCATTTTTTCCTACCCAAAATACATTGTCTGTTATTTTTTTCATATATATCCCTCCATCAATTTTATTCTTAATAATGAGATGAACTTCTAAGGTTGTCCGTCTGATGGTTAAAGGATACTATATCTACAGAAATAAAACTGTGACTGGACGCATAATTGTACATTTTATTGCATAGGAATTCAGCAGAATTTTCTATGCAATAAATAAGAACTGGCTTATAAACCAGTTCAATGGAGGATAATAGAAAATTGCAGATGTAATGAAATTATTTTATGCTATAATGTCTTTTAATTCTTTTAAGTGATTTTGCAAATATTCATCCACTATGCTTGCTTTTTCAACATGACTGATTAATTTGTCATTCATGCTCATAAGTAACTCCCCAGATATTTTTGTCTGCTTTAATATTTCATTGGAGTACTGTCTTTGAATCCCAATACTTTGATCCACATCATTTATTTTCAGCTGCATTTGCTGAAAACCGCTTTCCATACCTGTTACTTTTTCATTCACCACTTGACTCATTTGGATGCCTTTCCCAATGGTTTCCTCATTCTTCTTATTCTTTTCTAAAGTTTCTATAATATCATTCTGTATATTTTTAATGAGTTCTTCGATATTTTTGGCACTTTTTGTTGTTTCTTCGGCTAATTTTTTTACTTCATTGGCTACCACCGCAAAACCTCTTCCAGACTCCCCAGCCCTGGCTGCTTCTATCGCTGCATTTAAAGCTAATAAATTGGTTTGACTTGCAATGTTTCTTATGGTCTGATTAATCATATTGATTTCATTAGATCTTTTTTCCAGTTCCATCATTTTCATTGAAAGTTCCTGGGAGCCTTTCTCAAGATATGTAATGATTTTATAGAGTTTGTCCGCTGCCACTTGCCCTTCTTTTGCTTGATCTCCAGATTCTTTGGATATGGTTGATAATATCTCGCTTATCTCAGATAATTCAACGATATTTTGATCGGACCGTTCAACCACCGAGTTGACTTCATTAACAGACTTATTCATCTGTTCTGCAAGGGCGGCTAATTCTCCATGCTGAACATTAATGCTTGCATGTTTTTCTATTGTCTGAAGGATCTGCCCATATATATTCTTTACACTATCTTTAATCTCGTCTTCCCTTAAAGATTGCTCATTCATGTTCACAACTTCATCTGAGTCATTATTCACTATCTCGTTACTTCTTTTCTTTTTAAAAAACATTAATCATTCTCCTCTTAATCATTATTTTCATCTATAGTAACTTTTTAATGCAAAAAAAGTTTCGTCCTTAAAACTTTTGTATCAAGTGAGTCGGCAAAACCGACAAAATATATTACGCGCGAGTGCACATCTTAGCCGGAGGGCTTTTATTACATAGGAAATTCAAAGAAATTTCTGTGTAATAAATATCCACCAGCTTAGCTGGTGGTATTTCTTTAGCCCTATAAGGGCATGGTACCTGCTGTGCCTTAAGGCACTCTTTGATTCCGCCAGCTGCATAAAGTTCTCTACTTGCTACCCTTAAAAGGGTCCATGTATTCTTTTAGACTTATTTGATCTGACATCATATCTTCGTGTAATTGATTTTTTATATATTGTTCTATTGCCTTTTTATTTCTCCCTACCGTACTCACATAATATCCTCTGCACCAAAAGTGTCTATTTCCATATTTATATTTGAGATTCCCGAACTTCTCAAATATCCTTAAACTACTTTTCCCTTTTAGAAATCCCATAAAGCTTGATATACTTAATTTTGGTGGAATTGCTACTAGCATATGTATATGGTCTGGGCATGCATTGGCTTCTATTATCTGCACTCCTTTCCAATCACATAACTCCCGTAATATCTTTCCTATCTCTTTCTTTTTCTTTCCATATATTTCTTGTCTTCTATACTTTGGTGCAAATACTATATGATATTTGCAATCCCATTTGGTGTGTGATAAACTATTTTCATCCATGTGGATGACCTCCTTTTGTTTTTAGATTGGCTGGCGAAACCAATTCTATTGTAACAAAAGGAGGTTTTTTATGTCATACTTACCGCTAAAAGCTTTTCAGAACTACCTGCACAGCAGGTAGTATTCTTAAACACAATAAAAAAGGGTGCTCATATTAAGCACCCTTTATCATACTATAGATATCATTTTAAAACTGTGATTAGAATCACAATTTACAACTTTGCCAATCCCAATTCATCTTCCTTGATTTGTACACGATTCGCCTTAAGGTCTAAGATCTGTTTTGTCCTGTCCCCATCTTCCAGAGAATCCAGATATACGATTTTCTGAGGAATAATTTTGATGACTTTTAAGCGTTCTCCTTCATGATCCATCAAAAATGGTTCCGGACAGTAAACCTTTGCTTCTTCGAAAATTTCCGGTGCCTCCATGTTGGTAGTTGCTTTGCCAAATACCTGTACCCCTTTTATTTTCCTGTAGTTGATATATTCAGTATTGACAAGCAGGCAAACATTGGGATTGGCTTTAATCGCATCGAATTTTTCACCCCCTGCCGAAAGTATAAAGACGCTTAAGTCTTTTCCCAGAAAAAACTGTACCGGACTACTCCTTGGAACATTATCTTTACAGGTTGCAAGGGATGCAGACCTATGTTCCAGCATAAACTCTTCAATCGCTTCTCTGAGTTCTTCCGAAGACATCGTCTTATTCAATGCATAGTCCTCCTTTATGAATGAATTACCTCATTAGTATGCTGCATAACTTTAGTTCTCATTCCTCAGAGAAGCTTTGAATCTTTAAAGCATATTTTTAAGCTCTTTTATTTGTCCTAGGATTTCATAATATTCTCTGTCTAAGGCTTCTACGTCATCTTTTGGAGAAGGCATGGAGAGCTTACCTATAACTTCCGAAAGGCGATTCTGCAGTATAAGAATTTGCTTTTGGATTTCTTCTTTTTCATTACTGCGTTTTGCTGTATCTTTACTGGCTAAATATTCTTTATAAGTTCCCTTAAATGTTTTGATTTTATAATTTTCAATCGTCATAATGTGGTTCGCCACAGATTCTACAAATCTTCTGTCATGGGAAACAAATAAAAGAGTTCTGTCATAGTCCTTTAAAGCATTTTCCACTACTTCAAGAGAATTGATGTCCATATAATTTGTAGGTTCATCCAGTATAAGGAGATTGATGTCCTGCAATAATATTTTGGCAAAGGAAACTTTAACTCTTTCTCCTCCGCTAAGAACATTCACTTTTTTATAAACATCTTCTCTCTTAAAGAGCAGCCTTGCAAGGAGTGTTCTTACAAAATTTTCAGGATAAATGCTGCTTTCCATTATATTTTCTATGATACTTAAGTCATCCTTTAAAATACTCATATCCTGGCTAAAATACCCTATCTTTGCCCCTTGGGCAACTTTAACCGGTGCTTCTTTATTCATAATCATCTTAATCAAAGTCGTTTTTCCGCAGCCGTTAGGACCAATCAAAGCAATCTTTGAAGAATTATAAATGCTGAATTCGGCATTCTCAAATATCATTTTATCTCCAAATGCCTTATAAATATTCCTGCCTTCAATAAGGATTTTGCTGTAGATTTTATTGGCATCCTGCAAATCCAATTTGATGCTTTCTTGTTCTTTAGGTTTTTCTTTAACCTCCAGATGCTCTATTCTTTTTTCTATATTCTTTATGGCTCTTTCTAAATTCGCCTTTGCTTTTTGGTTTCCTATTTTCCTATGAAGTCTGGCTTCAGAATTTCCCATTCGTCTTGGAGCTTTTTTAATACTTTTTACCTTCTGTTTGGTCTCAAGGATCACTTCCTGAAGTCTCTTTTTTTCCTTGATATATGCCTCATATTCAAATTGTGCTCTTTCAACTTCCTGCTTCTTTTGAGCAGCATAATCGCTGTAATTTCCATTATAAATTTTGATCTTCCCATGTTCTATCTCCAGAATTTTATTACATAATCGATCTAAAAAATCTCTGTCATGGGAAATAATCAGCAGGGCCTCATTATATTCTTCAAATCTTTTTTCCATTAACTCAATGCCTTCCATATCCACATTACTGGTCGGCTCATCTGCAAAAATCAGAGCGCTTTTTTCTTCCAGTGCAATGGCAAGTTTAAACCTTGTTTTTTCCCCACCGCTCATATACATACTCCATGTCCTTGGTACGCCAAATTTTGAAGCCATCTCATTACTGAGCGTTTGACCATCAGGGGCATCCAGCTGCGAAATATGGGAATAATTTCCGTATAATTTCACCCAACCCTCATCCGGTTCTAATTTTTTGCTCAATACATTGATTAATGTAGTCTTTCCTGCTCCATTGACGCCTACAATACCTATTCTGTCTTCAGAATAAATATTTAATCCTTCAATGTCCAAAATCAATCGATCACCAAAGTACTTTTTTATATTTTTTGCTTCTAACAATAACATAAAAAAACCTCTCCTTTATAATTTGGAGAGGATAGTACTACATTATAACTATTTTTAATCAAAACCACCCAATAATCTCTGAAAATGCAATAAAACGCACTAAGGCTATCAATAAATACAATCAGACCATCAGATGACAATACCATTATATATTCAGGTATCAACAGTTATAAGAATACTATCCACTTCCAAATTCAATAAAATGCATGCAAATAAAGCCTTTCATTAAGACTTTATTCAATTCATCATTTTAAATAAATCAAAGTGGATTACATTCTCATTTCTGCCAATACCTTACCCTTTCATTAAAATATGTTTATAAATCAACATTATTATATAAATATATTATTTCTTTGTCAACGCCTTTACCATTTTATTAAATGCATTAATAAGCGCCTGAATAGATGAAGTATTAATATTGCTGTGGATTCCTGCACCAAAATAAGATTTGCCATTCTCATCCTGTAATTTTATATAGGACACTGCCCTCGAATTAGACCCTTGTTCTAAAGAATGTTCCTCATATTCTACTACTTTAAAACTTACAGGTGCATATTGTGTTAAGGCATTACATAAAGCATCAATTGGTCCGTTACCTTCTCCACTCAGTTTTGCTTCTGTTCCATCGATTGTCGCAATCGCAGAAATGGTAATGGAATCATCCTCTGTTGTAACATTATATTTTTTTAATGAAACAGGTGAATAAATATTCGTATATTCTCTTATAAAAATATCGTAAATCTCTTGTGGCGACAGCTCTTCCTGCTTATAGTCAGATTCATTGGTAATGATTACACTGAATTCCTGCTGCATAGATCGAGGAAGACGGAACCCAAATTCATTTTCTAAAATATAACTTACACCGCCTTTGCCGGATTGGCTGTTGATGCGGATAATCGGATCGTAGCTTCTTCCTATGTCCGCAGGATCAATAGGAAGATAGGGTACTTCCCAATATTTTGGTTTTTCTTTTTTGTATCTGTCCATACCTTTTTTAATGGCATCCTGATGAGATCCAGAAAATGCAGTATATACCAAATCCCCTACATAAGGATGTCTTGGAGATACATCCATTCTTACATTTTCTTTATAAATCTCTACAATTGCATTGGCATCGCTAAAATCCAGTTCTGGGTCTATACCCTGGGAGAATAAATTCATTCCAAGGGTAATAATGTCCGCATTCCCCGTTCTTTCTCCGTTTCCAAACAAAGTTCCTTCTACTCTTTCAGCACCAGCAAGCATTGCCAATTCAGAAGCAGCCACAGCAGTTCCTCTGTCATTATGAGTGTGGACGCTTATAATGATGGAATCCCTGCCTTTAATATGATCTCCAAAATATTCGATTTGATCTGCATAAATATTAGGCGTGGACATTTCTACTGTAGCAGGCAGATTAATAATTGCTTTATGTTCAGGCGTAGGCTGCCATACATCCATCACTGCTTCACAAATTTCTACTGCATAGTCTACTTCTGTTCCTGTAAAACTTTCTGGAGAATATTCTAAAATGATGCTTCCTTTTTCTCTTTCATCCGCCAGTGCTTTTACTATTTTTGTCCCTTCAACAGCCAATGCTTTGATTTCTTCTTTATTCTTCTTAAATACAACTTCCCTTTGAAGTACAGAAGTAGAATTATATAAGTGAACGATCGCTCTCTTTGCTCCTTCCAGGGCTTCAAATGTTCTTTTTATGATGTGCTCTCTCGCCTGTGTTAATACTTGTATGGTTACATCCTCTGGAATTAAATTGTCTTCAATAAGTTTTCTTACAAATTTAAATTCTGTTTCTGAAGCTGCAGGAAATCCTACTTCAATTTCCTTAAATCCCATCTTTACAAGGAAGTGAAACAATTTTAATTTCTGCTCAAGATTCATAGGAATTTCTAAAGCCTGATTTCCGTCTCTTAAGTCTACACTGCACCAAATAGGCGCTGTTGTAATAGTTTGATCAGGCCATCTTCTGTTTTTCAAGTTTAACGGTGGATAAGGTCGATACTTTTGATAATTCATACTTCTCATACTTTTTCCTCCTCTATATTAATAAAATTATAACGATTAATTTTTATCGTTTAGGAAATCCTGGTGAATTTCCTATACAAATAATAAAGGTCTTTCATCTCAAACAGAGACGAAAGACCTTCTTCCGCGGTACCACTCTTGTTCATTCCTCAAAAAGGAATGCATCTTAAGCAGATACAAGCAGTCATAATAAGTATATTTTCATATAAAAAAATCTTTCATCCCAAAAGAGACGAAAGAATTCGCTACCACCCTTTATTGCAAATATTAACGGATACGAGCCATGAAAATATACAATTACTGCCGATATCCTGTCATCATAACGGTTGACTGCCGTCTCATCCTACTTACATTTCAGTGAGCAACTCCGAGGCGAGTTCAGTCTTCTTCTGATGCTGTTTCACACCACCCAACAGCTCTCTGAAATCATCCAAAAACTTACTACTCCTCTTCATCGTTTTTAAGCCTTTAAGTTGTAAAATAATATATCATGGATATTTCATAAAGTCAATCATTATTTTAATTTTTTTGAAAAATTTTATTATTAATCTTAAAAATGAAGATTTTTAATACAATTTTTTCTTCATCTCTTGTATGATTCTATAATTAATGGAGACACTACACTATATAATAAATATTTATGTTAAAGCATTTGAGATATGATTATTCTCGAAGCAAATAATTTTTGAAATATTGGAGGGAAAAATATGGCTGATGAAACACGTAACAGAACCAATAATGAAGGTAATTTTAGCATTGGACATGTATTGCTGCGATTACTAGGTACAGCAGTCGTTCTAGCAATAACTGCATTCTTTACCCCTGGATTTAGTATTGCTAATTTATGGTCACTCATTGTTGCTTCCATTGTTATTACTGCAATAGACTATCTGATAGAAAAAGTTACAGGAATTGATGCTTCTCCTTTTGGAAGAGGGATCGTAGGATTCATCGTATCTGTTGCCATTATATATTTTACAAAATATCTGGTGCAAGGTTTTGATGTAACCCTTTGGGGAGCCATTATTGGTTCTATCGTTATCGGAATCATTAATGCACTTACTCCCGGACGAGCACTATAATATTAAAAGCTGTTCGATACGAACAGTTAAAACAAAAGCAAAACCTTCAAGTTGGGAACTTGAAGGTTTTGCTTTTGTTTTAACATGATCCCTATTTTTTAAAAACATGTTATCGATCAATATGCTCTGTTTTACCGATGAATTCCAATAGCTGAAGGTAAGTTGGAAGGCCTTCCATATCTCCGCTCACTAAAGTAGCCATAGCTCCTACACCATTAGCATACTGTGCACATTCTGATAAAGATAAATTTCTTAAGATGCCTGATAAGAATCCTGCTGCATATCCATCTCCTGCCCCTACAGTATCTTCTACTTCATCCACGGGATACCCGGCAACATATTCTCCCTGGTCTTTATTGGCTACGTAGCATCCTTCTTTCCCAAGTTTAATTGCTATTATTTTGCATCCCATATCTATGAATGCTTTTGCAATTTCCTCTGGTTTTTCCATTCCCAACAAAATTTTGCCTTCATCAATTCCAGGGAAAATCACATCTGCAGATTCTGCAATCTTTAGCAACACTGGTCTTGCCTCATTAACGCTCCAAAGTTTTAATCTTATATTGGGGTCAAAAGATACTAAAACCCCATTGTCCTTAGCTATTTGAATAGCTCTGAATACAGTCTCTCTTGCTGACTGAGAAAGCGCTGGAGTTATGCCTGTCAAATGCAGTATTTTTGCTGTTTTTATATATTCCTCATCCAGATCCTCCGGGGTTATATTCGCAGCAGCAGAATTTTTGCGATAGTAATATACATTAGGATTAACATGGGCAAAACGTTCTTTAAATATCAATCCCGTATTATTCTGGGGATCCGTTCTTACTCTGGAAACATCAACCCCTTCCCCTCTGATGGTTGCCTTTATATATCTTCCAAATTCGTCATCTCCTAATTTTGAAAACCATCCTACTTCATGTCCAAGTCTTGCAAGACCTATGGCCACATTAGACTCTGCACCAGCTATAGTTTTATAAAAATTATTGACATAACGAAGAGGTCCTTTTGATCCTGGATTAAATAATACCATTGATTCTCCAAAAGTAATCAGCTCCATGCCTTTCATCTCCTTTATCATTTATATAAAAAAAGAGAGTATGTTTTTAGACATACTCATATAGGAAATAATTTTAATGTATAGGAAGTAATTCTCATGAACACATTTAACGTATTATCGTTGAACCCTGCCAGAAGCATCTCCCTTAACAAGGGTCATTACTTCATCTAATGAAGCATGGTTAAAATCTCCTGGGATGGTATGTTTCAGTGCGGAAGCTGCAACTGCGAACTCTAATGCATCTTTGAAGTTTTGACCAGTAACCAAACCATAAATTAATCCTCCTGCAAAAGAGTCGCCACCACCTACACGGTCAACGATACGAATATCATATTTTCTGGAACGATAAAATTCGTTTCCGTCATATATTAAAGCACTCCATCCATTATCGGATGCAGAATAGCTTTCTCTTAAAGTGGTTACTACATATTTAAAACCGAATTTTTCTTTCATAGCTTTAAAGATATTTTTGTAGCCTTCTAATTCTAATTCACCTTTGGTTACATCGGTTTCTCCAGGTTTGAATCCTAATACTTTTTCAGCATCTTCTTCATTTCCAATACATACATCTACGTATTGCATTAAGTTGGTCATTACTTTTTGTGCTTTTTCCGGAGACCATAATTTCTTTCTGTAGTTTAAATCCACGCTTACAGTTACACCGTGTTTTTTAGCTGCTTTTAAAGCTGCTTCTGTAAGTTCGGCTGCTTTATCGCTGATTGCAGGAGTAATTCCGCTAAAATGGAACCAGTCTGCTCCTTCGAAAATTTTATCAAAATCAAAATCAGAAACATCTGCTTCTGCGATGGCAGAATGAGCTCTGTCATAAACAACCTTGGAAGGACGCATGGATGCTCCTGTTTCTAAATAATAGATACCAATTCTTTCTCCGCCGCGCGCAATATAATCTGTATGCACTCCAAATTGTCTTAAGCTGTTTATTGCGGACTGTCCAATTGGGTTTTTAGGGAGCTTGGTTACAAAATAAGCATCCAGTCCATAGTTTGCTACAGATACAGCCACATTAGCTTCTCCACCACCATATACAACGTCAAAAGAATTCGCCTGCTCAAATTTTAAATAACCAGGTGTTGAAAGACGAAGCATGATTTCTCCCATAGTAACAATTTTTTTACTCATCTTCATTTCACTCCTTAATTTCTAGCTTGTTTGATCTTTTCTATAAATTGTTTTGCTGTTTCAGTAATCAGCCCATAATTTCCACTTTTTGCCCCGGCAGTTAATTCTCCGCCAACACCTACAGCAACACATCCATTTTTAATCCATTGATCTACATTATCTAAACTTACTCCACCAGTAGGCATCAATACAGCCTGTGGAAGAGGCCCTTTAATTGCTTTAATAATGTCTGGTCCATAGGCACTGCCTGGGAACACTTTAATAACATCTGCCCCTGCTTCCATTGCACGAATCATTTCTGTAATGGTCATACATCCAGGCATATAAGGAATTTGATATCTGTTACATAATTTTGCTGTTTCTAAATCAAATCCTGGACTAACGATGTACTCTGCTCCAGCCAGGATAGCTACTCTTGCAGTTTCACTGTCCAATACTGTACCTGCTCCAACGATTAATTCATCTTTAGTGAATTTAGATTTTAATGATTCTATCACTCTATCTGCTCTGGGAACGGTAAAAGTAACTTCGATTGCAGGAATTCCCCCTTCAATACAAGCCTGAGCAATCTTTTCAGCTTTTTCTTCATTTTCAGCTCTAACAACTGCTACAATACCGACATCCATAATCTTTTTTAAAGTTTCGATTTTAGAAATCATGGTGATTTTCAATCCTTTCTCGTTTCACAATATGAACTATAGTTTCATTATACGAAATCATCATGAATTATGCAAGAGATTAAATCAGGTTATATATTTCAATTATCTTTAGTTTGAGCAAAATTATTCCGTCATTCTCTTCCATACTTATAATCTTGCATTTTTTAAGAATAAAAAAACCAGGCTACATTTTATAGCCCAGTTCTTTAGAAATTTCGGATGTATATTTTATAAGCCATTTTGAAAACATTTCAATTCTTTCATCAGTCATCCTTGTAATAGGACCAGATATACTGATCGCTGCACAAGGTTTACCTGTATAATCAAAAATGGAAGCCCCTATGCATCTAACCTCCAATTCATTTTCCTGATTATCTATGGCAAAACCCTTCTGTTTAATAAGTTTCAGCTCATTTTTCATATCCTCAAAATTTGTAATAGTAAAAGGGGTATATTGTTGTATGTCACTTTTGCTCCAGATATCAACTACTTCTTTTTCATGAAGCCATGCCATCATAGCTTTTCCTACAGCAGTGCAATACATGGGACTTCTTCTGCCAATTCTTGAATGCATTCTGATTGTTGTTTCGGATTCTACTTTGTCTATGTAAATAATATCCGTATTTTCCCTCATCACTAAGTGGACCACTTCATTGGTCTTTTCCATTAATTCTTTTAAATATGGCTTGGCAATTTCTAAAATATCCATATGAGCAAGCCGTTTGCTGCCTAATTCGAATAATTTAAACGTGATTTTGTATTTATTCGTTACAGGGTTTTGCTCTACATATCCCTTGATCATCAATGTAGATAATAATCTATGTACTGTACTCTTATGAAGGTCCAATTTTGCACTTAACTCTGCTAATCCTAACCCATCTTCATAATCTGATAATACTTCCAGTATGGATAATGTTCGATCTACAGACTGAACCACATCCTGCATCGTTATCTTCCTTTCTTAAAAGCGCTCACTCCTTAAAAAACTCTTCAAAAATAGAGAAATTCTATTTACCAGCATAGTTTAACATACTTTTTAAATTTAGAAAATATTTTTTGCTTCTCTCCTCTTCCAAAAACTAAAGATGAAAGAAAGATTATGGACAAATTTCAGCAAAACTGAATAAATAGTAAAACAAGAAAAGACGAGACCTTATAATCCCGTCTTTTCATTTCCCTTATGTCATCTTTCTCTATTTTTCCCTCTAATACAGCTAAAAATTCATCATAGAATGAATGTCCAAAAGAACGTTGTAGATGTAATTAATGATTTTTATTATATTTTTATGATAGATAAATCGTATAATTGCTCATCAGCATTTAACTCAAAATATTCAGGGTATTGTTTGATAATATCATTTTTTTCTATAATTAATTTTTCCAAATGATATTTTACTTCCTTTTGCAGCAGTTCTATATCCTTTTTTTCCAATGCATTGACTATATTTTCATGTTGTTTAATTGAGTTTGTAATAATCTCTTCAGACCACGTAGTCATTAAACGAATGCGATTATAATGTCCGTTGACATTTTTAATAGTTTCCCAAGCCAATTGTTGCTTAGATATTTCATAAAATGTTTTATGAAATTGGGTATCCATATTCAAAAAACCTATATAATCTTTTGATTGACAGAGATCTTTTTGTACTTGAATATTCTTTCTTAATTTTACAATATCTTCCGGCATATAATTTTGTATCGCTAAGTTCATTACTGCCATCTCTAAATTCTCACGAATAAATCTCTCTTGTCTGACACGGTCTAAATTAATTTTTGACACAACTGTTTCTTTTTGCGGAAAAATCTCCACTAATCCTTCTCTTTGGAGACGAATGAAAGCTTCTCGTACAGGGGTCCTGCTCACCTTAAGCTTTGTAGCTATTTCCTGGGTACTCATAACAGTACCAGGCTTTAACTGCAAATTCATAATATTATTTCTTAAAGTTAAATACACTGCTCCTTGAACTGTATTTTCATGATCTCTATACTTTAGTGACATACTTTCCCTCCATCACTATTTTTTAGCTGTTGCAATCATTTGAATCTACTCTAAAATTATGGCTTATTAAATTTTACCATAATAATGCTATTTTTGCTTTTTGAGATTAAACTATATAAAGAATTCAAACTTACTCCTAAATGAATTATATATCAGATATTAATCAATATAAATAATTTATTTAGCGCTCTATATCAAAACAACCTTTTGAAAATTTAAAGCAGGGAGACTTTTTATTGTCAACCCTGCTTCACATTATAAAAGTAGGAATCCATTAATTAAGTGAAATCATTTACTTTATTCAAATGTTAATACAATTTTTCTAATAGAAGGATCTTTTGAATCGATAAAATCGAAAGCTTTCTGTGCATCAAGATATGAAAATGTATGAGATACCGTTCCTTTTAGATTCAGTTTTCCTTCCTGAATTAACTGAATAGCTTCTCCGAATTTTTTATTTTGTAGTCTGGACCCTCGAACGTCAAGCTCTTTGGAAGTAATCATAAACTGTGTCACTTCTGTTGGATCTACAGAAAATCCCATAGTGATAACTCTCCCTGCATTTCCAGTAGCCTTTAGCAAAATAGAAAGCGAATCTTTTGTACAGGCTGCATCAATAGAAACTGTTGGTCCATATCCCCCAGTTAATTCCTTTGCTTTAGCAACCACATCTTCTTTTAAAATATTGATTGTATAATCTGCTCCATTATTTAAGGCCTCTTTTAATTTTTCATCTACTATATCGGCTACAATAATTTTTGCACCACTTAATCTTGCAATTTTTAAAATACTGCTTCCTAATGCACCATAACCTAATAATAATAACGTATCTTCTCCAGAAAGTTCCGCTCTGGAGCAACTTTGAATTGCAATTGTAGTAGGCTCAATCATCACTGCTTCTACATCAGAAAGGCTGTCTGGAAGTAAGTAGCAGGCATCTTCAGGTACTGCAATATATTCACGGTAACCCCCATCTATATGTACTCCTCGAACATACAAATTACCACAAACATTTCCTCTTCCTTTTTTACATGCATAGCATTCTCCGCAATTTACAACTTGATCGATAATAACTCTGTCTCCTACCTTAAGTTTTGATACGTTATTTCCTACATCCTCTACTCGTCCTACAATTTCATGTCCAATAATACGAGGATAGGTAGCAGCCGCATTACGCCCATGATAAATTCCAACGTCAGAACCACAAATACCTGATGCTGTAACTTTAATCAATACATTATTTTCTTCCGATATCTCTGGCTTTTCAATATCAATGATCTTCAAAACCTCTGGCTTTTCAATTTGAATTGCTTTCATTATTTTAATTCACCGCCCTCTATTTGCTAAAAAGATTAACAATTCCAATAGTAAGTGCTGGAACATAAGTTACTAAACCTAATACAGCAAAATTGCCTACTAAGAAAGGTACTAATTCTTTTGTAACTTTTGTTAATTTTGTTTCTCCAATGTTTGTTGCTGCGAACAGACATACTCCAACCGGAGGTGTACACAATCCTAAAACAAGATTTAATACACAGATAACTCCAAACTGAATTGGATCCACTCCAACTGCTGTCACTAAGCGAAGGAGTACTGGAAAAAGAATTAAAATAGCGGAAATCGTTTCCATAAACATACCAACAAAAACTAAAAGCAAATTAACAAGTAATAAAATAATATATTTATTTCTTGTCACAGACAACATAAATTCCGCAATCATCTGTGGAATCTGTTCCTTGGTTAAAATATACGCAAAGATATTTGCAAATCCAACCAATGCCATGATTGCAGCACTGGAAACAACGGTATCTTGTAAACACTTTAAAAATCGTTTCATTGTTAATTCTTTGTAAACAAAGAATCCAACAAGAACACCATATAAAACAGCAATGATAGACGCCTCTGTTGGTGTTACAATACCGCCCAGAATACCAACTAAAATAATTAAAGTCATCACAATAGCAAAGAAGGATTCTTTACCTGATTTTATAATTTCCTTTAGAGTAGCTCGTCTTTCTGCTTTCGGATAATTTCTCTTTTTAGAAATAATATAGGCTACGATCAGCATAACCACACCAAGTAAAATTCCTGGAATAATACCTGCAATAAACATTTTAGAAACAGATAAACCTGTCATTGTAGCTGCTATAATCATTGGAACAGATGGAGGAATAATTGGACCTACACAGGAAGACGCTGCAGTTACTGCACAGGAAAATTCTGAATCATAACCTTGTTTTTTCATAGCTGGAATCAGAACTCCACCAATACTAACAGTATCCGCCAAAGCTGTCCCTGAAATACCTGCAAAAAGCATAGATGCTCCAACATTTGCAAGGGCTAATCCACCTGTAATGTGTCCTACTATTTTATTACAAAATCCTATCAATCTTTCTGTAATACCACCTTGATTCATTAAGCTTCCTGCTAATACAAATCCAGGAATACATAATAAGGTAAATGAATCAAGTCCTGCAAAAAATCTTTGAGACATCGTCGTCAGAGGCATTCCTGCTCCTATGAAATACACAAGAGATGAAATCCCTAAACTAAAAGCAACTGGAACACCAATAGCCAGACAAATTAAAAATGTAATAAATAATACTGCGACCATCTACCTAAGCCCCCTTACTCTCTTGTGTCTTGTTTTGTTAATACAAGAATAATTTCTAATATATAGCTAAATACCAATAATCCGAAAAATACTAATAAGGATCCATAAACATATTGCATTGGGATCTGCATTGCAGTAGATACCATTCGATATTTGATTAAAGCAAACCCCATGGTAGAATTGATTAATACATATCCACTGAATACTGCCAAGGCTATTAAAATAGCTATTTTTAAAATGCGCTGTGCTTTTTCAGGAAGCATATCTGACAGAATCTCAACACCTACATATTCATTTTTTCTTACTGCAACACTTCCCCCAAAAGCCACCATGTAGATGAACAAATATCTGGCTGCTTCTTCTGTCCAAGATGGAGAGAATGGTAAAAAAGTTCTGCTAAATACTTGTATCAGTACACTGATTACAAACCCAAGTAAGCATACTAAAGCAATGTATGTCATAATATCATTGTAAACCTTTACAAATTTTTTCATATTTCCCCTCCAAAAGCAGAAAGGATAGGCAGCGCCCACTCTTTCTTTAATCTCATCTTTTATTTTGTTTTATTTTGCTGGATTAGCTGCTAGGATTTTTTCATACAGCTCTTTCTGTTTGTCAGTTAATACCTTAAGTACTCCTTCAACTGCTTTTTGTCTGAAAGGTTCCTGATCCACTTCAACAAATTCCATTCCTTTTTCTTCTAAGAAAGTTTTGTCAGCTTCTTCTTGTGCTAAGAATAATTCATGTTCATAGCTTTGCATTTCCTGTGCTGCTTCAGCTACTATTGTCTGCAAATCTTCTAGTAATTGTTGCCACTTCTGTTCAGCTATTGTAACGTATACCCATGCTCTTAAGTGTTCTGATTGGATTACATAATCCTGAACTTCAAATAATCCGCCAGATCTAATCATTGCAAGTGGGTTTTCCTGTCCATGGATAACACCTTGTTGTAAAGAAGTAAATACTTCAGAGAAAGCCATTGGTGTTGGTTTTGCTCCCATTGCTTCAAACGCCGCAACTGTCATTGGAGATTGTGGTGTACGAATAATAAATCCTTTCAGATCATCGGGAGTCATAATCTTTTTATTTGATGTAATATTACGTGGTCCACGTTCAAAATACGCTAATGGTCTAAATCCACTATTGATCATAATTTGCTTAAGCTCTTCTCCTACTTCACCTTCAACAACTGCTTTTAAATGTTCTGGACTGGTGATCGCATATGGCATTCCAATGATACCCAATTCTTCAGCGTATGTCTGCATAGTTTCACCTGTAAATACAATATCAACGCCGCCGCCATTTAACATAGATTGAAGCATATCAACTTCTGATCCTAAAGTAGAGTTAGGATAAATAGTAACCTTAATTCTTCCTTGTGACTTTTCTTCCACTATTTCTTTGAATTTCAATGAAGCTTTGTGCCATGTGTTTTCTTCATCAACAATATGACCAATTACTAGTTCAAATGATTCATTTGATTCTTTTTGCTCTTTGGAAGTATCTGCAGACTCTGCCGGCTTATTACTTTCTGGTGCTGCATTGTTATTACTGGAAGCTCCTTTTCCACCAGAACATGCCGCTAACGAAAACATCATTCCAATTGTTAAAATAACTGCTAAAATTCTCTTCTTCATTTTTGTTCCCTCCTAATAAAAGTAAAATGCTTTAAATTATATAATTAAATTTTTAAATAAAAACCACTATATTTGTTTTGCAGCACTTTTTTGACCTTAGTGTTTTTGCACATGTCCGCTTAATTTTGATTCAAAAAAACTCCTAAAATCTATACATACTTTTTAATCGTCGCTCTGACTGCACCAGTACCGCTGATCAACTCACTAAAATAGGATTCAACTAGCTCACCAAGTCCACATTCATACAAATTAACACCAAAAATGCTTTCATCTGAAAGAAGGGGTTGTAGTACTTTATGAATATCTACTTTATCTCCCAATTTAATATCCGCTACAATTGGGCATACCTTGTCAAGCATTGGGTCTGGACTTAGTTCAAACTTATTACCTTGATCATCAATTCCCATAAGATAACGGCACCATCCTGCCAAAACAAGTGGAATACCTTTTAAACTCTTAACATCCAGGTCAGGACTTTTTACATATGCTTTAATGGTTTCTCCAAAGCGAATGGCAAGTTTCTGTGAGGTATCACACGCTATACGTTGAGGGGTATCCGGCATAAATGGATTAGGTATTCTTACATTTACAACTGTATCAATAAATTCCTTTGGATTAATAATTCCTGGATCTACTACTACCGGTAATCCTTCTACATAACCTACCCTTTCAACCAATCTTTTAAGATCTGGATCTTTCATTTCATCAGATATCTTGGTATAGGATAACAAACATCCAAATACTGCAAGTGTCGTATGTAATGGGTTTAAGCAAGTACAAACTTTCATTTTTTCAACCTTATCTACAATCTCTCGTTGGGTGAAAATCACACCACCTAAATCAATTGGAGGATGCCCATTGGGAAATGCATCTTCAATAACAAGGTATTCTGCTTCTTCTGCATTTACAAAGGGAGCGACATAAGTACTTTTAGAAGTAATAACAGGGTCCATATCTTCTAAACCATCATTTATTAAAATCTCTTTTACTTTATCATCTGGTCTGGGTGTAATTTTATCAATCATGGACCATGGGAAAGTCACTTTATCAGGATTGTCGACATATGCCTCAAATCCAGCATCCGCAACTCCATTTTGCACCCACCTACTTGCGATGGTAATCATGGCACTTTTCAGCTTATCTCCATTGTGGGAACAGTTATCCATACTAACCATAGCAATGGGCAGCTCGCCTGCTTTGTATCTTTCATATAATAGGGCAGCAACTTTTCCAAGATAGCTGGATACTTTTTGTGGACCCTCTTTTAAGTCTTCAGCTATTTCTGGAACAATCTCACCTTTTCCATTTACTAAACTGTAGCCCTTTTCCGTAATTGTAAAACTTGCCATTTGCAGGGACGGTTTTCTAAAAATTTCTTTCAATCTGTCAAAATCCTTTTTATTAGCAGAGTCTAATTTTAAGGATTCTAATACACTGCCGATCACTGTTTTATCGATAGAACCCTCTCCGTTAAGCTTTACATGAATTCCTAAATTATCTTGCTTTTGATATGCTGCATCGATAATTTCATAATCATATCCTTCAGCAACAATCAACCCAACATCTGTTTTCCCTTCATTCAAGAGATTATTTAAAACATTGGCTTGAAATGCCCGAAAAATATTGCCCGCTCCGAAATGAATCCAATTGGGTCTTTCTTTTGTATTTGCTGAGATCATTTCAAGATCATACTTTGGAAGTTTATAGCCTTTCCATGCCTCTTTATTCTTAATAGATTCACGATTAAGCTTCATAATTGCTACTTCTTCCCTTCAATTTTATCCAAAATATCCCATATACCCAGAATATACATAACCCCAAGAGCGCGGTCATATAAACCATAACCTGGTCGACACTGTTCATTCCATATGTGACGACCATGATCAGGACGAATGTATCCCTTAAAGCCGCAATCGTGATATGCTTTCACAATGTCTAGAATACCAACATCTCCATCGCAATCACGATGGGATACCTCTGAAAAATCCCCATTTTCATAATGCTTCACATTTCTGATATGGGCGAAATAAATACGATCATGATGTTTACGAATAATATCTGCAATATTGTTGTTTGGGTTAGCCCCTAAGGAACCGGAACAAAGTGTCAGTCCATTGTATGGATCGTCCACCATAGATAAAAATTTTGAAATAGAAGCTTCGTCAACAAGCAATCGTGGCAATCCAAAAATATCCCATGGCGGATCATCCTGATGAATAGCCATTTTGATGTCACATTCATGACAAGTAGGCATAATTGCTTCAAGGAAATATTTTAAGTTCTCCCAAAGCTTTTCTTTGGTAACTGGTTTATAGGCTTCAAATAATTCTTGAAGTTTAGCCATACGTTCTGGTTCCCAGCCTGGCATGGTATACCCTTTGCATTCTTTAAGAATATATTCTGCCATTTCCATTGGATCTTCTTTAATTAAATTCTTTTCATAAAACAAAGCAGTGGAACCATCCGGAAGCTTATGGTGCAAATCTGTACGGGTCCAATCAAATACTGGCATAAAGTTGTAACAAACAACCTTAACACCAAACTTTGCCAGATTGCGCAAAGTGGTTTTGTAGTTTTCAATGTACTGATCTCTTGAAGGCAATCCTATCTTAATATCATCATGTACATTTACAGATTCTACAACATCCATGTTGAATCCATATTGATCCAGTTGTTTTTTAACTTCAGCAATCTCTTCCTCGTACCAGATTTCACCCGGTTGCTTGTGATGAAGTGCCCAAACAATTCCTGTTACTCCCGGAATTTGTTTGATCTGTTCCAGTGTTACTGAGTCATTTCCTTCTCCATACCATCGAAATGTCATCTGCATATCGCATTGTTACAATGTACTTACTAATAACTTTAGTAAATCTGTAACACTTTCACCTGCCTTTCACATTTTACTAGCTAAATACTTTTTAAAACTTTACTCTACCTTCATTAAATCCTGTAGAAGATCTTTTTGGTGTTCCCTTTAAGTCACTTCTTGAAATTCCTATAGCTATCCATACTTGTTTTGCTCTGATTTGAAATAATGAACAGTTTTTTATCTAAAAATCAAATACTTCTTACCTCTCGCTTAATTCAAAGTATTTGAAAGTCTAAAACACTTTTTACAATGGTTAAGCCTATGCCGCTTTCCGTAGTTTATGCCTGCTCTGATCTCTTCTATAAAATCTTTCAAAAGCAAAAGGCAAATATACCATTATCATTTTTGCATCTTTCCTGCATATATTGAAATACATAGCACATTTTATCTGTTTTTGGAGCGCCATATTTGGAGGTGGCAAAGTGAACAGGTACCATAAAACTAAAAAAGAATTGATTCAAGACATTGAAGCCATGGAGAAAGAAATTGAGAAATTAAAAAAAACTCACGAGAATCTTCAAACTTTATTCAATACAGCTCCTATCGGTCTTTCCATTGTGAACGAAGAAGGATTGTATGAATATGTTAATGAATTTTACTGTAAATTATATGGATATACTCCAGAAGAATTAATAGGGAAGCATTTTTCCATGGTCATACCTTCTGAAAACAAAGCTGCGCTGATTGAGCAACATAAAGCATTTATGATGAATCGTATCACTACTACAAACGAATTCAAAGTCATCAATAAAAAACAAGAACAGTTTACTGTGATTGTTACCTCTGTTTATTTTACAGACTCCAATGCATTACCTAAAAAAGCATCTTATGTTGTTGATATTACTGAACAAAAAAAGATAGAAGAAATTTTTCGCTATCAAGCCTATCATGACAGTCTTACCGGATTGCCTAACCGAAAATATTTTATGGAGAGTTTAAATGCCGCCCGTGAAAAATGCTCCAAATGTAATCATATGCTTGCAGTCATGTTTCTTGATTTAGATAGATTCAAAAATATAAATGATGTATTAGGCCATTCAGCAGGAGACTTACTGATTCAGTCCGTTGCTGAACGGTTAAGAAAATCCCTGGACGAAACTTATGTCTTATCTCGTTTTGGTGGTGATGAATTCGTTATTCTGCTTCCAGAAGTATATTACATTGACATCATTATAAAAACTGCTGAAAAAATTATTAAACTTTTTGAACTCCCATTCATTATTCATGGCAAAGAATTGTTTATCACAACCAGTATGGGAATAGGAATCTACCCCTATGATGGCACAGATTCAGAAACACTCATCAAAAATGCAGATACAGCCATGTATAAGGCTAAAACGCACTCTAGGGGCAATTATCAACTCTATTCTTCCGCAATAAATTTATCTGCTTTCTCCAGTCTTGCATTAGAAAACGATTTATATCATGCTTTGGAAAAAAACCAATTGGTATTATATTATCAACCTCAAGTCAATATATGCACTGGTGAAATAGTAGGCGCCGAAGCTTTAATCCGATGGCAGCATCCGGAATTGGGGCTACTCAATCCAGATCAATTTATTCCTCTGGCAGAGGATAACGGATTAATCATTCCCATCGGAAAATGGGTTCTGGAAACCGCATGTATGCAAAACAGAAAATGGCAAGACTTTGGATACTCGCCAATCAAAATCGCTGTTAATCTATCCGCACTACAAATTCAGCAAAATGACTTTGTTGATACTGTCACCAATATTTTAAGAACAAGCAGATTAAATCCCAGCGATCTAGAACTGGAAATTACAGAAAGTATTGTTATGAAAAGTGATATTGAAGATTTGATCAAGCTGAATCAATTAAAACAACTGGGGATTAAATTTTCCATGGACGATTTCGGCATGGGCTATTCTTCACTGAATAACCTCAAAAATCTGAACCTGCATCATCTGAAAATTGACCGTTCCTTTTTATACGACATCGACTTA
This sequence comes from Defluviitalea raffinosedens, assembly GCF_016908775.1. Taxonomy (NCBI): domain Bacteria; kingdom Bacillati; phylum Bacillota; class Clostridia; order Lachnospirales; family Defluviitaleaceae; genus Defluviitalea; species Defluviitalea raffinosedens. The sequence goes on from NZ_JAFBEP010000002.1 coordinate 54,472, forward strand.
AATTCCAATAACTGTGCCATATTTACCGCAATTCTTTTTTTGGCAAATAGTCTCAACCTAAATATAGTGCCTGAAGGCATAGAAACACAGAATCAATTGGATTTTCTCAAAAAAATCTTAAACTTTGCCCGCAGCACCTTACAGCTTAAAATAAATGCCCAATTGCAGACCCAAAGTAAACCTCAAATCACCACCGAAAATTTGTGTCCAAAAGTACAAGGCTTTTTATTCAGCCCTCCTGTTCCTGCTGACCAATTTGAAGAACTGCTTAAAAAGGGGAAATTTGAAATCCTTTAAATAAATTTCAAAAAAGAAACTTGGTATGACAAGTTTCTTTTTTTTACTTGCTGAATAGTATGTTATTGATTTGAATGCTGATATTTGCCATGTCTAACATTATAAAGGGGGGAGACATAATGAAAGCCATATATATTCCTTTGAATAAAGTTGAAACTGGGCAAACCTGTATCGTTCAAGATCTAAGGGCCACAGGAGCGCAAAGAAGACGCATGCTTGATTTAGGGTTTATAAAAGATACTGAAGTAAAAGTTATGCGGTGTAGCCCTCTGGGAGATCCTACGGCTTATTTCGTTCGAAACACCGTTATCGCCTTAAGAAAAGAAGAAGCCTCAAAAATCCTTGTAAAAGTAAATCATTAAGGAGGTATCCTTATGGGATTAACGTGCAGTACCTGCAAAAGAAAATCTATTGTGGACTTATATCATGTTGAAAAAACATCCGCTGATCAAATGGTAGTCGCCTTAGCAGGGAATCCTAATACGGGTAAAAGTACACTATTTAATGAACTGACAGGATTGAAACAACATACAGGAAATTGGCCCGGTAAAACCGTAACCAATGCTAAAGGATTTCATAAAAGAAAGGATAAAGAATTTATTATAGTCGATCTGCCGGGAACCTATTCTCTTCTCGCCAACTCTGTAGAGGAAGAAGTAGCAAGGGACTTTATCTGTTTTGCAAAACCTGATGCGACCATCGTCGTTGTAGATGCAACCTGTCTTGAGCGAAATCTAAATCTGGTCCTTCAAGTGATAGAAATTACAAATCGTGTGATCCTATGCGTAAATCTTCTGGATGAAGCAGAAAAAAAACATATTAAAATTGATCTAAAGAAACTTTCAGATGAACTGGGAATCCCCGTAATTGGAACAGTTGCAAGAAGCCGAAAAGGTTTAGAAGAACTGATGGATACTGTTTATAATGTGTGTACCAAGAAAATTATTCCGAGTCCGAAGCCTACGATCTATACTGAAACCATTGAAACAGAAATCCAAAAAATTCTTAATATGATAAAACCCATAGTACCAGATGGATTCAACCCCAGATGGATTGCCTTACGACTTCTTGACGGAGAAACTGATATTTTAGATAAAATTACCCATTATTCTTATTGTAAAGGGGTGTGCAAACATGCATGATTCGAATAGAACGATTTCGTCTGATCTTTTTAGAGATGATATTGTAACGTCCATTTATAAACGTGCAAAGGAAATATCAGACTCTGTCATTAACTGCCCCAAGCAAAAACATATAGATTGGAGCCATAAGCTGGATGACATTTTAACTTCAAAGTGGACCGGATTCCCCATCATGCTCATACTGCTTTGCTTTATTTTCTGGTTAACTATTGTTGGGGCCAATGTTCCTTCTGCTATGCTCGCTAATTTTTTATTCTGGATGGAAGACCGATTAACTGAAATTTTTATATTCTTTAAAGCTCCTGACTGGCTTTATGGTATCTTAATTCTTGGTATGTATCGTACTGTAGCATGGGTTGTATCTGTTATGCTGCCGCCTATGGCTATTTTCTTTCCATGCTTTACCTTACTTGAAGACTTTGGTTACTTGCCCAGAGTTGCTTTCAATTTGGATCGATTATTTAAGAAAGCCGGAACCCATGGGAAACAGGCCCTTACCATGGCCATGGGATTTGGCTGTAATGCAGCAGGGGTTGTTGCCTGCCGTATTATTGATTCTCCACGAGAAAGACTGATTGCCACGATAACAAATAATTTCGTTCCTTGTAACGGCAGATTCCCTACCCTTATTGCACTTTCTATGATCCTTATTGGTATTTCTGTTCATTCACCTTTTGCTGCTTTCTTAAGCTCCGGGATCGTTATACTCCTTGTGCTATCCGGAATAGCAGTTACTTTTATTGTATCCTTCATACTGTCTAAAACTTTACTGAAAGGTACTCCTTCCACCTTTAATTTAGAACTGCCTCCTTACAGAAAACCTCAAATTGGTACGGTCATTGTCAGATCTATATTTGACAGAACCTTATTCGTTCTCGGCCGTGCAGTCAGTGTAGCTCTTCCTGCCGGCGCCATTACCTGGATTGTGGCTAATATAATGGTGGGAGATACCAGTATCCTGAATCATATTTCCGGATTTTTAGAGCCGTTTGGAAGAGCTATAGGGTTAGACGGGGTTATTATTCTCGCTTTTATTCTCGGATTACCAGCCAATGAAATCGTATTGCCTATTATTTTCATGAGTTATTTATCAAAAGGCTCTATGATTGAGCTTGAAACCGTTGAAGAAATGAGAAATGTCTTTATAGCCAACGGCTGGACCTGGCTTACCTGTTTAAATGTTATGCTGTTCTCTCTCTTCCATTTCCCCTGTGGTACTACCCTATGGACAATTAGGAAAGAAACCCAGAGTCTTAAATGGACCATAGCTTCATTTATCATTCCAACACTTGTTGCCATTGTTATATGTTTTAGTACTACTAAGATCACCCACTGGCTTCATTTAATATAATACTCCATCAAAAAGGGCCGTTTTGAAATCATCACTTCAAAACTGCCCGTCTACTCTCATCATTTAACTGACTATTTTATAATACGTTCTGGAAGTAAGGACATATATGGCAACATAAAAAAATGTAAAAATCACAATGGTCCCAATGATGCAATACAGAAATAAGGTAGTATTCATAAGGCTAAGCATTGCAAAAACCTTTATAATGGCTTTAAGCGCAACCATAAAATGAATGATTGCCGTAATCAATGGCAGGAAAAATACCATAAGGACTTGACTCTTAATTACTTTTTTGATCTCATCTTTGGTCATTCCTACTTTCTTCATGATTTCAAACCGATTCTTATCCTCATACCCTTCGGAAATCTGCTTATAATAAATAATCAGTACAGTAGCCATAATAAAAACCACTCCAAGATAAATGCCAATAAACAAAACCCCTCCAAATATAACTAAAAATATTTCCCTTGCTTGCTCCAGTCCTTCGCAAATTGCAAACACATTTCTTTCCTGAATTATTTGAGTAATTGCCTCTGTTAAAGCAATCTCCTCCTCAGGACTGGCATCCGTATCGAAGCCATAATGATCAGTCAGCCCTTCTATAGCGATATCATGAATTCTTTCATCTGGCACAACAATTAAATATCCATTGGCTAATATATCAAAAGTAAAGCCTTTTACAGGCAAATGACTGATCCGTTCCTTTATGGTAAAAACATTACCTGAAATACTTATACGGTCACCTTTGATTTTCCTCTTATGGATATATAATAAAACTTCATCTTCATTTAAAGAAACCAATTGATTGGTGATGACATTATAATCGCTTAAAGGCATCGCTACCAGCAGGCATGTGTCATTAAATAGGGATTCTCTTCTATCCGCATAAGTGAAAATATTTTTATTCTGATTCATAGGCATGGTTGCCAAACGATATTCGATTTCGTCTTTTATGGTCACATTAAGATTACTGGCTGTTTCCTTTACCTCCTTGCGCAGCTTAATCATTTCTTCTTGTCTTTCATCAAATACTTGCATTAAAATATCTTTCGGATATCTCGTTCTAAGTAAATCGTCTATTCCAAGATAAAGAGATGTTATGATAAATACTATACTCAAAACAGCTGTTGATAAAATACAAATATTGGAAAGCCCTATGGCATTTTGTTTTATACGATAAATCATGCTGGATACATTAATGAAATGGTTCTTTTGATAATAGAATTTTTTATTTTTCCTTAGCATCTTTAAAAAAGTGATACTGCCTGCTGTAAATAGAGTATAGGTTCCTATCATAATTAAAATAACCTCTGCAAAAAACAGATAAAGCATAAGCATCGGTATTTGGATCACTAAAACAAGGCAATAGCCAGTTCCAAGGCTTAGAACACCAATTAGGGTAAGCAGCCACTTAGTTTTTGGCTCTTTTTCTCCAACTTCTTCTCCCTTAAGCAGTTCGATAGGTTTTGCAAGGTGAATTTGTGTTAGATTATTGATCAAGGTCAGCGCAAAAATTACAGAAAAGAGAATAACTGTTTCTAAAATACATTTTATTGAAATAATAAATCCCATAAATATTGTAAACTTTATAATTTTAATAAGTATTAAAAACATAAGCTTACTCAGTAAAATTCCCCAGATTAATCCTATTGTCATACTAAGAAGTGCCACTATTAAATTTTCCCAGAATAAAACCTTAGCAATATGTTTTTTTTCCATACCTAGTATATTGTAAAGGCCTATCTCCTTTTTTCTTCTTTTAATCAAAAAACTATTGGTATAAAAAAGAAAAATTACAGTAAATATTGCCAAAATAAAAGTTCCTATTCTAAGTAAAAGTTTAAGAATTTCTAACTCATAGGATTTATTAAATTCCTCATTCACACATATGAAATCGATCGTATAAAATATCATGACGCTGCAAATGCACGTCAGAATATATGGAGAATAAGCCTGTTTATTCTTTTTGATATTGGATATTGCCAGTCTTTGGTAAAACATCTTACTCATTTTTCACACCACCTGTAGCAATGATCGTCAGCGTATCTGAAATTTTTTGGTACATCTCATCCTGTGACATGAATGCTCTATAAAGTTGATGAAAAACTTCGCCATCTTTAATAAAAAGTACACGGCTTGCATGGCTGGCTGCTTTAATACTATGGGTAACCATAATAATCGTCTGTCCTTCTTCATTAATCTCATTAAATAAATCAAGAAGCTGGCCACTAGAGCGTGAATCCAGAGCACCTGTCGGCTCATCGGCAAGGATCAGCTGAGGTTTTGTGATCAATGCCCGGGCAACGGCTGCCCTTTGCTTTTGACCTCCTGAAACCTCATAGGGATATTTTTGCAGAATATCATCAATGCCCAGTTTCTTTGCTATAGGTTTAAGACGGCTGTTCATTTCATCATAAGATTTCCCCGAGAGAACCAATGGCAAAAATATATTGTCCTGCAAAGAAAAAGTATCCAAAAGATTAAAGTCCTGAAAGACAAAGCCTAAATTATCACGGCGAAATTTTGAAATATCTTTTTCTTTAAGGTTTTGGCTGCTTATCCCATTTAAAACAACTTCCCCACTTGTAGGCTTATCCAGAGCTGCAATAATATTGAGCAAAGTCGTTTTCCCCGAACCTGACTCTCCCATAATGGCTACATATTCACCTTCTTCTACAGAGAAAGAAACATTTGACAGTGCCTGAACATGATTGGTGCCCAAACGGCTGGTATATACTTTTTTTAGCTTTTTAACTTCTAATAGCGTCATCTTTTTCCCCTTCCAATCAATGCTTTTTTCTTAAGTATAGCAAAAGGAAGAAATGTCTGCCTTAACCTTGGCTTACATTTCTTCCTTAAAACTTACACTCCTGTAAGATTGCACTTTATGAGCAATATCATTCTGCTTTTAACTGAATGGTTTCTAAATGAATGAACACTTTTGTTCCCTGATCCAACTCTGATTCTATTGTAATCCTGTGGGAGAGTCTGTCTAAAATCTGTTTACACAAATATAGTCCAAGTCCTGTAGACTTTTTATCCCATCTTCCGTTATAGCCTGTAAATCCCCGTTCAAATATTCGGTTTAAATCTTCTTTGGCAATTCCAATTCCTGTATCTTCTATAACAAGAGTCTTTTCAAAATCAGGGTGCATATAGATGAAAATCATCCCTTGTTTCGTATATTTAAGTGCATTGGATAAAATTTGCTCTATGACAAAGCATAACCACTTTTCATCCGTCAGAACCTCGCAGTTTAACCCCTTGAAATCCAATTTAATCTTCTTTCTCACAAACATTCTTGCATACTTTCGAACGGCTTGTTTTACAATCTCATCTAAACTATACTTTTTGAACACCAAATCAGAAAACATACTGTCAAGTCTCAGATACTGAAGGACAAATTCAACATATTGCTCAATTTTAAAAAGCTCCATAGATAGTTCAAGATTCTGTTCGTTTTCTTCTTCCTGAAGGATTAAATGTATGGCTGCAATAGGCGTCTTAATTTGATGAGCCCATAAAGTATAATAGCGCATCAGATTGTTATATTTTTCGTCTGCCTCATACTTACTTTGAACATTGGCATTATAAAGAATAGAAAGAAGTTCCTGATAATCCTGTTCAATCATATCTTTGACATCTGGAAGTTTCTCAAGACTTAAAACAATACTATCCTGCAAATCCTTTAATATCTTATGTCTCCTGTAATAATCCATAAAATTTACAGACAAAAAAACAACTCCTATATTCATACACAGAATAAAGGAATAAATTACAGGTTCTAACGGTAACCCATATAAAGAAAATACAAGAAAAAAGATGCTGGCTGCTAAGACATAAAAGATGATCTCTTTTATATAAGCCTTAAAATATAAAATAAACAGCTGAATGAATTCTTTTCCCTTCTGTTTCATACTATTCCACCATATATCCTATGCCTTTTTTGGTCGCAATTAAATCGGATAGCCCTACTTCCTGAAGTCGTTTACGAAGCCTTGTAATGTTCACAGTTAATGTATTATCGTCAATATAATGATCTGTTTCCCAAAGCTTAACCATAATACTGTCTCTGGATACAACCTTTCCTTTGTTTTCAAAAAGAATCTGAAGTATCTTATTTTCATTCTTCGAAAGCTCTATCTTCTGTCCATTATACTCTAAAGTTAAATTGCTTATGTTAAGTTGGATCCCGTTGTACTCCAACACATGGGACACATTCCCAAAATCATAGGTGCGTCTTAGCAGCGCCTGTATTTTTGCCGTCAATACATCCAATTCAAAAGGTTTCGTAATAAAATCATCCCCGCCCATACTCATAGCCATCACGATATTCATATGATCAGAAGCAGATGAAATAAAAATAATTGGGACATTCGATACCTTCCTAATCTCACTGCACCAGTAATAGCCATTAAAATATGGCAGAGAAATATCCAGCAAAATAAGATGTGGCTTATAATCTGTAAAAGAAGACATAATCTCCTTAAAATCATAAATCGTTTCTGTTTCAAATCCCCAGGATTGCATATGCTTTTTTATCGAATTGGCTATAGCTAAATCATCTTCAATGATAAGAATTTTATACATTGAGATGCCCCCTGTTATTTTTTATACTTCATTATAACTTTTACTGGTAATCAAATCAATAATTCTCGGAATATGTAGATAACCTAATGCATTCATAAATCACAGTATTCTGTTCTATCCAAAAATGCAACTACGTCACACTTATTAATTAAAAAGTTTGATTTTTCAACCCAAACAACCTTTTTACTTCATAAGAAAAGCACTTATGAAATAAATCTTCTAAAAAGATTTATTCATAAGTGCTTTCCATTACATCATGTCAAAAAAGCTCATTTGGTTGCTTTCCGGAATGCCTTCCAGACATCCGAATTTCTTAAGCAATTCAATGCCTGCATTTCCGATTTTAGCTCGCTTTTTCAAATCTTCTATGGAACTGAAGGGTTTTTCCTGAGCTGCATTGTATATGCTTTCCGCAGCGATGTTTCCCATACCGGATATACTGTTAAGAGGAGGTCTTAGGGCATCTCCTTCTATTAAAAATTTCGTAGCATGGGATTTGTATAAATCAATTGGAAGAAATGTTATACCCCTTTCGTACATTTCCAGTACCAGTTCCAAATCTTCATACATGTCCTTATCTTTTGGAGTCGCCTGATTACCGAGGTCTTCAATTTCTTTCATTTTTGCTTTAACTTTTTCTTTCCCATAGATCATATATTCAGCATCAAAAGCCTTCGCTCTTATGGTGAAATATGCAGCATAATAAGCCTTGGGCATATGAACCTTAAACCACGCGATTCTAAAAGCCATCATGACATATGCCGCAGCATGGGCTTTAGGGAACATATACTTTATTTTTCTACAGGATTCTATGTACCATTCAGGCACATCATGTTCCCTCATCATCTGTTCATATTCTGGCCACTTAGGATCTTTTAGGGCCTTTCCTTTACGAACGGTTTCCATGATCTTAAAAGCAGTGTTTGGAGGGAGGCCTTTTTTGATCAGATAAATCATAATATCGTCTCTGGTACATACTGCTTCACTTAGCGTCACGATACCCTGATCGATTAAATCCTTTGCATTTCCCAGCCATACATCAGTACCGTGGGAAAGCCCTGATATGCAGATTAAATCAGCGAATTGCTTAGGCATGGTATCAAGAAGCATTCCTCTTACGAACTTTGTACCAAATTCAGGAATTCCAAAAGTCCCTACCTTTGAATTAATCTGCTCAGGGGTTACTCCTAAGGCTTCAGTGGATGAAAAGATGGACATCGTCGCTTTATCATCCATAGGAATGGTTAAGGGGTCTACACCGGTCAAATCCTGCAGCATTCTGATTACCGTCGGGTCATCGTGTCCCAGTATATCTAACTTTAACAAGTTCTGATCAATGGAGTGATAATCAAAATGGGTAGTGATGATATCTGAATCCGGATCATCAGCAGGATGTTGTATAGGACAGAATTCGAAAATCTCTCTTCCTTTGGGAACAACAATAATTCCTCCCGGATGCTGTCCAGTGGTTCTTTTGATACCGGTACACCCTTTTGAAAGCCTGAATACTTCAGCCTTATTAACCTTCATATTCTTTTCTTCAAAATACTTTTTTACATAGCCGAAAGCAGTTTTTTCTGCTATGGTACCAATGGTACCCGCTTTAAAGGTTGTCCCTTTTCCAAAAATCACTTCCGTATATTTATGGGCTCTTGCCTGATATTCCCCAGAGAAGTTCAGGTCTATATCCGGCTCCTTATCCCCATTAAATCCTAAGAAAGTTTCAAAAGGAATATCTATTCCGTCTTTCGCCAGCATTTCTCCGCAAACGGGACACTGCTTGTCTGGAAGGTCAAAACCATTTTTAAATCCATAATCAGTAAAGTCTGAATACTTACATTTCGGGCATCTATAATGAGGCGGCAGGGCATTTACTTCTGTTATGCCAGTCATATAGGCTACAAATGAAGAACCGACAGAACCTCTGGAACCAACCAGATATCCATCCTCATTGGACTTCCATACCAGCTTCTGTGCAATAATATACATTACCGAAAACCCATTTTTGATAATGGAATCCAACTCTTTATCCAATCTTTGCTGGACGATTTCCGGCAGAGGGTCTCCATATAATTCATGGGCCTTTCCATAGGCAATGTCTTTAATGGTTTGCTCACACCCCTCTATATGAGGAGGACATTTTTCTGGAGAAATCGGACTGATCTGCTCGCACATATCCGCAATTTTATTGGTATTGGTAACCACAACTTCATAAGCTTTTTCAGGGCCTAAATATGAAAATTCGTCCAACATCTCTTCGGTAGTTCTTAAATACAGAGGCGGTTGTTTATCTGCGTCTTTATATCCTTGGCCTGCTTCCAGGATACGTCTATAGATTTCATCTTCCGGATCTAGGAAATGCACATCCCCTGTGGCCACCACCGGTTTATTTAATCTTTCTCCCAGTTCTACAATTTGACGATTGATTTCTTTTAGGGTTTCTACGCTTTCTACCTGGCCTTCTCTGATCAGATACTCATTATTCCCTAAAGGCTGAATTTCCAAATAATCATAATCCCGGGCAATTTCTTCTATCTCCTCATCGGATTTTCCCTGGAGGATTGCCTGATAAAGTTCTCCTTCACTGCATCCACTGCCAAGGATTAATCCTTCAGAATATTTTTTATACATGCTTTTTAAAATACGAGGCTTTTTATAGAAATAATCTATATGAGAATAGGAAACAAGCCTGTACAGATTTTTTAAGCCCGTGTAATTTTTTGCTAAAATAATTGCATGATAAGTTTTAAGCTTTTTATACTCTTCTTTTTTGATCTGCTCATCATCAGCATAGACTTTCTCTATATCTGCAAGGGTTCTTACCCCTTTCTCCTTTAGCATGTCCAGCATGATATTAAATACTTTAACCGTTGTATCTACGTCATCCAAAGCTCTGTGGGCAACCTCTACTTTAATCCCCAGATTTTTTGCGATTTTCCCCAGTTTATAGGATTTAAAATCTGGGAAAAGTTCATGGGCTAAGGTTAATGTATCGATGTATGTAAAATCAAAGTCGTATCCTAAAACCTTTGCATTGTGTTTTAAAAATCTTATGTCAAAGGAAGCATTATGGGCAACCAAAACACTATCCTCTAAAAACTCCAGAATTTTCGGGAATACTTTGTCTATGGTTTCTGCGTCCTTTACCATATCATCTGTAATATTGGTAACTTCCACTACTCTTGGCGGAATTGGCTTCTCAGGATTAACAAAACAGCTAAATTTGTCGATAACTTTGCCGTCTTTTAACTTCATGATCCCTATCTCAGTGATCTTTTCAGTTTTGGGTGAGAATCCTGTGGTTTCCAAGTCCAGTACACAGTAAATGGTATCCAGGCCTTGTCCTTTGTCATTTACTACAGAAGGTTTCTTATCCGGTGCAAGATAAGCTTCTACTCCATAAAGCACCTTCATGTCAGGATTGTCCCTTCCTAAAAGCTTATGGGCTTCGGGAAAGGCCTGTACAACTCCATGGTCTGTTATGGCAATGGATTTCATACCCCAGCTCATGGCTCGTTTAATCAAATCGGTAGCGCTGCTTGTAGCATCCATTTGGCTCATTTGGGTATGTACATGCAGTTCTACCCGCTTCTTCTCTGCATTGTCCACTCTTTTATTCTTCTTTAATCCTTCTGTTTCCACTATGGTATGGGCAACCAGCTCAATTTCTCCGGAGAAACTGCTGTAACCTGAATTTCCGGCAACTCGAACACCTTTGGCTTTCTTAAGTCTTGATAATACTTCTTCTCCTGATTCAGGTTTGCAAAATGCCTTACAGGTCATGGAACTGGAACCATCATATAAATCGAAAGAAATAAGGATCTTTCCACTTTTCAGTTCTTTGGAGTCCAGATTGAATATTTCCCCTTCTATAGCGATTCGTCCTTCATCAGGGGTAATGTCAACAATTTTTATTATTGGATCTTTAATTTTAGAGTTTCGTCCAAGAATCAAAGCGGGGTCTTCTTTTGTACCTGCAGACTCAGCAGGCGTGTTAGAAATATTATTGCCTGAGGTTTGTGTCATTTGCTCTTTAATGATTTGCAGCGTCTTAGCCTGATGGTCTTCACTAAGGCGTTTTAACTCTTCTTTACTTACTTGGTCAATGAAGTCAATCTTATATTCTTTACCATATAGGGATTTAATCTCCTGATTAATTTTTTTGTCATAGCCCATCGAATATAAAAAATGGGACAGTGGAATGCCAATATTAAATTTTATGACATTGTCACCAATTTCAACATCATAATTGTCAATGATTGCTTTTAAAACAGGATGTTCGTCTCCCATGGAAACAATAATGTTTTTTAACTCCTCCTTGAGAGGTTTTTTGTTTTCTCCGATCATGTATCTTACAATGACTTTGGAATCGTTTAATGCAAATCTTTTTCTGATGAATTTATTAAAATAATCGATTTCTCTTTTTCCAATATAATTAAACGCATTGATTTTCATTTCCAAAGCCTTTGTATCTTTCCTTATGATAACCTCTTCAAGAATGGCAGTATTAATATTGCCACTGGACGGATAGTCATTAAAAATCTCACTTATTCTTCTCATATCCCTTAACCCTCTTGCAAAATATTTCTATGCCTTATTATTATACTAGATTCAGTTATTATTTGTCATTTAAATGTTTATTAATAATGTTTTGATATTATAAGAGTCCTTTCTCCAAACTTATCTTGGTTGATCTGAAAATAAATATTCTTCTTTTTGCATTTTGTAAAACTCATCATATCTCCTTTGAACATCAGGGTTTTCCTTCATAAAATGAACAAATTTTTCTATGGCCTGTATGGTTGAAAAAGACAAATAATGTTCCATAGATTCTGCTTCTTTGTCAATGTCTGAAGAGGTATTCAATACAGTCAAAAAATCCTTCAGCAACTGATTTCTTTGAACCAAAAACCTTCCTTCATAAATTCCTTTTTCAGTTAATTTAATGGATTCATAGGGCTGATAGACCACATATCCTCTATTGCTTAATTTATGTAAAGCCTTGACTACAGAGGGTAAAGATACATCTAAGATCTGTGCGATATCGGAAACACGAATCTCATCAATCTTTGTAGACAATCTATACATTTCTTCTAAATAGTCTTGTAAACTCGGGGACAGCATAGTATTGATCCTTCTCCCATCTATTTGGTTCACAACAAGTATATTCTAAAACCGCCTTATATATTACATACTTTTACCTGCGCTGGAAATAAACCTTGTTCCTTTCTGTACAAATCAATGGAATATTTTGTTAGGTTTTAAAAGATTATCTGCCATATCTTTAATTGACATCAGTAAGGCCGCATATTACAATAGATTAAGATAGATATTAGAAAATGATTGGAGGACTTTTGATGTCTGATTTTGTGATTTTGTCTGACAGCTCCTGTGATCTGCCAGATTCTTTGCTCAAAGAATATAATATAGAACTCATTCCATATTATGTATCTTTTGATCAAACCACGTATTACAAAGAGAGAGAAGAAATAACGCTTGAAAATTTTTACCATATACTGCGAAATCAAAATGTTTTTCCTAAAACCTCCTTACCTTCTGTAGACGATTATATGAAAACTTTTATAAAGTATATCCAAGATCATAAAAATATTATTTGCTTTTGTCTCACATCTAAATTCAGCGGTTCATATCAAGCGGCCGTCAATGCTAAAAATATTCTTGAAGAAGAATACCCAGAAGCAAAGATAGAAGTCATTAACTCTATTCAGGCCACTGCCGGACAAGGGCTAATCGTTCTTCAGGCAGCTAAAATGAAAAAAGCTGGATATTCTATGGAAGACATAATAAAGAATATCGAAGTTTTAAAAGAAACCGCCAGAATTACCTTCTTTGTAGATACTCTCGAATATCTGGAAAAAGGAGGGCGTATAGGAAAAGTAAGTGCACTCATTGGAGGCGTTCTCAATTTTAAACCTCTTATTGTGGTAAAAGACGGAGAGCTAAACCCCTATGGCAAAATCCGGGGAAGAAAAAAAGCACTTAGAAAAATCATAGAAATGGCAGAAGAAATTGTTCAAAATAATTTTGACAGTTATGAATTCTGCATTGCTGAAGGGGATTGTATTGAAGAAGCAGAAGCGCTTAAAAGTATGCTGGAAGAAGAATGGAATATTAAAATAGACCTTCCATTCTTTAAAATAGGCACAACCATCGGAACCAATACGGGACCCGATACCATAGGCATTTGCTTTATCAAAAAATATGACCACATATAAATAAAAACCACTTTAAAAGTGGTTTTTATTTTTTAACGACTATTTTGAATACCATTCAATGATTAACTGAGTATCAATTTGAATAGGAATATCTTCACGATTGGGAATTGAGACCAATGTCCCTGAGAAATTGTCTGTATCTTTTGAGATATATGGAAGACTGAAGTCTTTATTGGCTTTAAAGTTATCTGCAAATAACTGTATGCCACGGGATTTTTCTTTTAATTCTATTCTGTCACCGACATTCACAATATAAGAAGGAATATTCACCTTTTTGCCGTTGACAGTAATATGCCCATGACTGACCATTTGTCTTGCCTGACTTAGAGTACTTCCAAATCCCATACGATATACTAAATTATCCAGTCTGCGTTCAAGGATTTTAACCAACGCATCTCCGGATACATCTTTGCTTTTAATGGCCTGGTCAACATACTTACCGAATTGCTTTTCCAATACACCGTAATAAGCCTTTAATCTTTGTTTTTCTAAAAGCTGCATTCCATAGTAAGATAACTTCTTATCTGCTCTGCTTTGTCCATTTCCTGCCCGATTCATTGCCTTGGGATGCCCGATTACATTTAATCCTAAGCGTCTGCAAAGCTTAAAACGGGGCTGTCTCATTCTTGCCATCTATTTTTTCCTCCATAAAAATTATCAAATTTGCCGCGATAATTTTATGCCGAATCTATTATAACACAAAAAACAAGAAATGAGAATAGTTTTTATTTGAAAATCGCTATCGAACATATTCTTTTATGGCTTTTTCCAGCTGTAAAAAGGCTTTTTCTAAGATCACTCTGGGACAAGCAATGTTGATCCGTTGAAACCCTTCTCCTTCTCTTCCAAACATGGTACCGCCATCCAGCCAAAGTTTAGCTTTGCTTATAATCAAGTGTTCAAGTTCGGCTTCACTTAAATTGAGACCCTTACAATCCAGCCAAACCAGATATGTTCCTTCAGGTTCTACCAGCTTAATTTGTGGCAAACGTTCTGCAAGAAACTCTCTGATAAAGTCTAAATTGCCTTTCAAATAGTCTTTTAATGCCTCCAGCCACTCTGTTCCATGTTCATAAGCAGCCTGACAGGCAACAAGTCCCATGGTATTCACTTGACTATAACCAGTACGTCTAAGTTCTTCTTTAAATTTCTTTCTAAGCTCTTTACTGGGTATAAATATATTGGAAACCTGTAATCCTGCCAGATTAAAGGTTTTACTTGGAGCTGTACATATAATCGAATTGTTCATGTATTCCGGCTTCAAATTAGCAAAAACAAAATGTTCATTTCCTTTATAAATGAAATCTCCATGAATTTCATCAGACACAACAATTACATTATGTTTCAGGCAAATATCTCCAACACGAGTTAACTCTTCTTTCGTCCAAACCCTTCCCACAGGATTATGAGGGCTGCAAAGTATAAATAATTTAACTTTATACTCTTTAATTTTCTCTTCAAAATCATTAAAGTCCATATAATATTTCCCCTCTTTATAAACAAGGGGATTGTTAATCAGCTGGCGTCCATTTGTCAGAATTAATTCAGAAAAAGGATAATACACAGGCTGCTGAATCATCACCGCATCCCCTTTTTCAGTAAGTGCCCGAACTGCAGCAGCTATTCCAAACACCACACCAGGGGTTTTTACAATCCATTCCTTTTGCACCCTCCAGTTAAATCTGGTGCTATACCAATTACAGACTGCCTCAAAATATTCTTTCTTATTATCAGAATATCCAAAAATCCCATGCTGTGCTGTTTTTACAAGAGCCTCAATGACGGCAGGAGGGGTCTTAAAATCCATATCGGCCACCCAAAGGGGAATAACATCTTCAGGCATGCCTCTTTCTACGGCAAAATCATATTTTATGGAATTGGTATTTTTTCGGTCTATGATTTCATCGAAATTATAATTCATGCGCACCACTCCAATCTCAATCGCAACCGTAAATTTCTAATTTATCCTGACATAATGCCTGCTCCAAATCTAAGATCAGTTCATCGATCTTTTCGATTCCTACTGACAGACGTAATAATCTTTCATCAATTCCTTTGGCTTCCCGTTCTTCCTGAGGAACATCAGCATGGGTTTGCAGCATCGGATATGTGATTAAGGTTTCTACTCCTCCAAGACTTTCCGCATAAAGGATTAGCTTTACCCGACTGAGTATTTGTCTGGCAGTCTGCTCGCTATCTACTTTAAACGAAATCATTGCTCCGAATCCTCTAGCCTGCCTCCTTGAGATTTCATAATCTGGATGAGTCGGTAATCCTACATAGTAAACATCCTGAACCTTAGGATGCTTACAAAGCCAATTGGCCAGGGCTATTGCATTTTCCTGCTGTTTTTCCATCCTAACAGCAAGGGTTTTGATTCCCCGAATCATAAGCCAACTGTCAAATGGAGAAAGACATGCCCCTGTGGTTTTATAAATGAAACGCAGTTTTTCTGAAAGTTCTTCCGTCCTGACAACCAAAAATCCTGAAAGGGTATCATTATGCCCTGAAAGATACTTGGTTCCGCTGTGAAGAACAATATCTGCCCCTAGATCAATAGGATTCTGAAAATATGGGGTTAAAAAAGTATTATCCACAATCAGAAGCAGATTGTTTTCCTTTGCAATTTTAGATATCGCAGCAATATCTGTTACCTGCATCATAGGATTGGTTGGAGTTTCTATGTAAATTGCTTTCGTTTCCTTTCTGATATGCTTGATGACTTCAGAAATGTTAGAAGTATTTACAAAACTAAAAAACAGGCCATTTTTCATTGAAATATAATGAAAAAGTCTGTGAGATCCTCCATATAAATCATCTGAAACAATAATATGATCGCCTATTTTAAAAAGCTCCATTAAAGCAGTTGTAGCCGCCATACCACTGGAAAAAGCCAGAGCGTCTACTCCTTTTTCAAGTTTTGCTATGATTTTTTCCACCTGTTCTCTTGTTGGATTTTGCAGCCGGGAATAATCATAGCCCGTGCTTTCTCCAACACCAGGATGGGCAAATGTGGCTGCCTGATAAATAGGTACTGTTACAGAGCCGGTACAGTGGGTATTATCTTCAGCTCCATGTACACAAAGCGTCGTAAGATCCATGAATAACCCTCCAATCAATAAATATAAACATCATATCATTGCCTTCTTTCGTCAGCCAAGTCTTAAGCATACATTTATCAAAAAAGACCTTCACCTCCTATCGTATAGAGGCGAAAGTCTTATCCGCAGTTCCACTCCAGTTAAAGAAAAAAACAGCTTTATTAATTCATATCATTCCGATAAACATTAAAAGTTTTAATTATGATATAAGATTTTTCCCCATCTGTCAAGTAATATTTTTGCACAAAAAAACCCGCAAAAAAGCAGGTAATTATGGAACAAAATAGTTTTATCAATATTTTTTATCCAAATCTATTTTATTGATATAATCTTCTTTTCCTTCGAGATAAGTTTTTAAATTATGTTCAAAAATAGGAAACGCCCGATTCATATACATATTGGATAAACCTGAAATATGTGGTGTAATATATACATTTTTCATTGTCCAAAGAGGACTAGTCTGTGACAGCGGCTCTTTTTCAAATACATCAAGCGTAGCTCCTCTAATGATATGGTTTTGAAGTGCCTCAATAAGTGCTTCCTCATCCACTGTTGCACCTCTTCCAATATTAATAAAGTATGCAGAACTTTTCATGCTGGCAAATTGCTCTTTGCCCAATATTCTTCGGGTTTGGTCTGTTAAAGGAAGGGTATCTACGATATAATCTCCTTGGGATAAGGCTCCGTTTAATTCACAAATTGGCAGAGTTTTATCAAAATAATCCACAGGTTTTCCACTGGTATTCACACCAATCGTATACATATCGAAAGCCTTTGCTTTTCGTGCTATTTCTTTTCCGATGGTACCTGTTCCAAGAATCGCTATAGTCTTTCCATAGAGTTCTTCAAACTCCATTTTTCTTTTCCATATCTTATTTTTCTGTTGTTCATAATGTGTAAATCCATCAATGCGGTCATTTAAAATAACGGCCATCACATATTCAGCAATGGGAATTCCATGAATCCCTGTAACATTGGTCAAAAGAATATTCCTCTCTTTTAATTTTTCGAAAGGAAGCATATCGATTCCTGTTGACATGGATTGAATCCATTTGAGATTTTTCATCTTTTCAATTAAATATGCAGTTGTATCAAAACCAAAAGTTACAAAAACCTCCGCATCTTCTAAATGCTCTCCTGCTTCCTCAATATTTTTGAACATAAGATATTCAATAAAAGGATATTTTTTCTTTACAAGTTCTACATTGCTTTCTCCAATATTAATGGATGATAAGATCTTCAATGAATGATACCTCCTTTGTAAATTATTATTTGGTTTTCTGTAGGTCCGTGTATTAAACTATTTCTATTACACCGTTAAGAATATTTAAATTATAAAACATAAAACATATTCTGTCTAATGACTGTACTTTTCTTTAATCGGCTTTGTAGCAAAAGCATACAATATAGCAATCAGTATGAATGCTTCTGAGAATATAAAAGGCTCAATGGGATAAACGCTGTTAAATAACATGCATAGTCCATCAATGGTTGTCAAAACATAGCCTAAGATAAATAAAAGATACTGACTTCTGGGGAACTTATATTTATACCGCCTGAATCCATAAAAACACATACCAAAAACTATAAGTGTTACAATTCCCTGAACAATGCTAAGCCATCGGTTCCAGGGAGCCAGAAGCTGCAGCCTGTATCCAAAACCATCATGTTTTATGATTTGAACAGGCTGTAAATATATGAGATACAGATAAAAAAAGCTGAAAGGAGCACTTAAGGTCAAAACTGTCCATTCCTTTATTCTTTCCCTAAATGCAGGAATAATATACCACAATGCAAATATTGTAGGAATCGTTAGCCCTATAGATGAAGCATAATAAAAATAAGAGAAAAATTTCAAGAAATTCATGTCTAAATTAAGTCTAAAAACTATTAATGCAACATACCTGAGTCCTGTAAATGTAAAAAGTATGAGGCAAATACTGCGTAAAACTCTGTTAGGATGATTTTTTATTTGCATTATATTAAGAATAACAATAATTAAAACTGAGAATAAAGGAATTAATGACGCACTCATTCCATAATCCCCTCCTATATCCTTTCTACTATTTTATGTGCATAAAAATCCCTCCATGCAGGAAAGAATGAAAAGGTGACAGTATTTATCAAATTATGATATAATCCTTAAAGGTTTTATAAGAATACTACAATGTTATTGGAAAGAAGTATTGATATGGCCAAACATCTTGATTTTAAAAAATCGAATCGAACACTTCTGCTTACAAACACCCAAAGAGATGTTCTCAGGATTGCCTGGCCTGTGTTGGTTGAATTGTTCTTAGGCTCATTATTTGGAATGATCGATATGATCATGTTGGGAAGAATAGCTGATCCCGCTATTGCCGCTGCTTCCATTTCAGCCGTAGGAATGACCAATCAACCTCTTTTCATTGGACTTTCTCTCGTTCAGGCATTAAATATCGGAGGAACCGCAATCATTGCCCGGTATGTAGGAGCAAAACAGACCGATAAAGTAGAAAATGTTCTTCAGCACATTATCCTGCTCACTTTGATCTTACTGGCAATCCCCCTATCTTTATTCGGTGTCTTTTTTGCAGATTCAATTCTTGGCTTCATGGGTGCGCAAACGGATACATTAACTGTTGGAAGAGGATATTTTAAAATTATTTCTATAGGATTTTTATTCCAATCCTTTAATTTCGCAATATCCGCAGCCTTAAGAGGTGCAGGCAATACGAAAACAACGATGCGGATTAATTTAAGTGTTAACCTTATTAATGTTATCGGGAATGCCATTCTTATATATGGACTTTTGGGCGTGCCTGCCCTTGGGGTTACAGGAGCAGGAATTTCGACTGCATTCTCACAGTTTCTTGCCAGCATCATTTTAATCATCTATTTAATCCGAGGAAAAAGTATTATACGATTGACATTCAAAGAACGTTTTAAATTTGATAAAGATATTTTATATAATCTGATTAAAATTGGAGTTCCTGCTTCTTTAGAACAGATGGCCCTCAGAATAGGTTTACTGTTGTTTGCAAAAATCGTGGCTGGATTGGGAACAGTTATTTTTGCAGCCCACCAGATATGCTTAAGTATTCTTGGATTATCCTTTAATCCAGGGCAAGCTTTCGGTATTGCGACCTCCTCTCTGGTAGGACAAGGGCTGGGGGCAAAAGATCCAGAACGTGCCGAAGCCTATGCCAAAGAATCAAGACGTATCGGCTCCTTAATTTCTTCGCTCATGGCCTTTCTGTTCTTTGTGTTTAGTCCTCAGCTGATTTCTTTATATACCAACGATCCGGAAATTATCCAGAAGGCTTCTGTAGCCCTGAAAATTATTGCTTTAGTACAACCCTTTCAGTCTTCCCAACTGATCCTGGCAGGGGGACTAAGGGGTGCCGGAGATACTTTTTGGCCTCTTATATCCACTTTTATTGGGGTCCTGGGCATTCGAGTCATACTTGCCTACATATTTGTTAATTTGCTTAATCTAGGACTCCCCGGAGCCTGGATGGGAGTATTTGTGGACCAGTTTGTTCGTTGGGGCATTATATATATCAGATTCAAAAGTGGAAAATGGAAAACGGTTACCATCCGATAAGATGATAACCGTTTTTATTTTCAATCCGATACCAATCTTTTTTCTCCTGTAATTTCCTGTATTGGTTTGATATTCTGTGTTACTTCCATGATGCCTAAAAACTCCCCTTTTTCATCTCTGACTGCAAAGTATCTGATATATACATATTTATCACCCATTTTGATCCAAAAGTCTTCATTTTCCTTCTTGCCACTCTTTAAGTCTTCAACAATTTTTTCTACAATATGTACGCTGGCAGGAGGATGACAGTTCTTTACTTCTCGTCCGATCGCCGCTTTTGTTCTTGGAAAAATCCTTTCTTTTCCCTGAGAAAAATATTTTACAAATCCATCTTTATCTACAAAGGTTATGTCTAAAGGAATCGTATTAAAGATTCCATTAATTTCTTCGGGAGTAAGCACGCCTGTTTCAAATTTAATATATCCATCATTAGAAGGTTTTTCTCCTTCTTCCTCTGCTTTCTCTTCAACATTAACCCTAACAGGCTTCCATTTTGTCTTTACATCTATGAGTGTATAGCCGATCTCCCCACTTTCTTCTTCGATCTTCAGCCACTCATCCTCTGATAAAGTTTCCAAAACCATAGGGAAAAGAATATTTTCTTCTTTAAAAATCATCTCGGTAACCCTGTTGATTGTATTATTAATCCGCTCTAATAAAACATCTTTTTCTCCATTATAATGTTTAAGCATATTTTTTATTGCTTTAATGTCTTCTCTGATTTCATCGTCCACTCCCCACATTACTTTCGGAGGAGCAGTGATTCCGTACTTTTCCATAAAGGGGAAGAGAAGATTTTCTTTTCTCAAATAATGCTTATCTATTTGCCACAATGCATTAATATCTTCTGTAAGCTTAGCTAGATTTTCCGGATTGTCATCAGCTTTAAACTCTTGTAAATGAACTTGTATTCTTTCCTTAATTAATCTTTCTATTGCTGTGTTTTCAAGCTTAAAGGTATGTACTGGATGTCCCGGTGTATCCTCTGGTTTTGTGGGTCTGTGGATCTCTTCAATAGAACCTTTGAATACAGCTGCATGAACATCACAGAGTCTCTGGATTTCCTCCACAGGCATGCCTTCCATGATTAAAGCCTGCTCCATTTGAGCGATTTCCGTAGCGTCGATTCCTTCAATCAATTTTTCAAATCTTGGCTTCACTTCATCAACGGTTTTTCCTTTGTGCAATTCCCCGATGAGTTCCTTTAAAATCTTTTGCCTATACTCACGATTATTTATAATTTCACTCACTGTCTTTCCTCCTTATTCTTTAATTACATATCCCTGATTGATCAATTCTTTCTTAATCTGGTCCAGTGCTATGCCTTTCATAGCTGCACCCTTTGGTATCGTCATCACCCTGCCTGCTGTGTTTAACATTACCGGGTCAGTGATGGCATCAAACCCTAAACTTTTCATGATTTCGATGATTTCAGGGGTTTCTTTTGATAATTCATAAATTGTCTTTGAAAAATCTAGTATTTTAATCATAGAATCACCTTCCAGAATCATAATGTATCTTTTACCATATAAATCAAAAATATACTTCCAAATTGATAATAAAGGGCGAGCAACTGCTCACCCCTCATTACTCAAATCTTTTAAATAATATATTGTTTTCCAAATGAATATGCTCAAATAAATCTGCTTCCAATTCCTGAAGCTGCTGATAAGCTAAGCGGAAAGTAGTGCATCCGTCATCAGGAACTGAATAATCCTTCGTAATTTTTCTAAGCTCTTTAAGAATGTCTCCTGCCCCATCATGCTCGTCCTCTGTTTCTTGCATTACCTTTTTAATTTTGTCCAATAATTCTTCAGAGGGTTTAGCATCATACTGCTTTATAACTGGGAATAAAATCTCTTCTTCTTTAATAAAGTGCTGTTCCAACTCTGTCTTTAATGAATGAAATAATTTATGAACTTTGAAAAGTTCCTCATGATTTACACCATGAACGCTTAAAATCTTTGTGATGTATTCGCTGATGCTTGGTAAAATCCTTTTGGCAAAACTATGATGGGTATTAAGAATATAGTCGATCAGATCAGCTGAAGGCAGGGTCCTAAAATCCACCGAATTTATAGACTTCTTTGTTGTTTCATAGGCTTCATCAAGTTTGAGTAAAATTTCTTCTTGGTCTAAGTTCTGCTCTTTGATTGCCAGTTCTAAAGATCTGTTTCCCCCACAGCAGAAATCTATTTGATACACTTTAAACACTTCACTGGCTTTTGGCATAATAGATACGATTTCACCTAAAGTTTGAGCGGTATTAAAAATACTCATATTGGTTCCTCCATTCACAATATTATTTTCATGATTACTCAGTAAACTGTCATTCATTGATGATTAAAGAATAACCCATTTTTGAAAATAATACTGTGACTGGATTCATATTTTAATGATTTATTGAATTTTCTAATGCCTCTTTGTCAGTGATAATAATCTTTTTGTTGCCCACCATCTTGATGATGCCTTCTTCCTGTAAAAGGCTCATTTTACGGCTTACAGTCTCTCTGGTCAGTCCAATATAATTGGCTATTCCCTCACGGCTTAAGGGAAGTTCAACTAAAATGCCGTTAGAATGAGATTTACCATATTTATTCGCAAACTCCAGCAGTACTGCACTAATTCTGGCTTCTACACTCTTTATACTCATGCTTTCAACTGCATCCTCCATACGAATCAGTCTCTTGCAAAGTTCTTCCATGATTTTATAGCTAATTTCCGGATATTCATTTAGAAGCTGTTTAAAATCCCCCTTACTAATCATACATATATTTGTATCTTCCAATGCCTCCACACTATATGTCACTTTCTGATTAATGATTAAATTCTTTTCTCCAAAGAAATCCCCCGATGAAAAAATATATAAGATCTGCTCTTTCCCTTCAAAAGTATGTCTGAAAGCCTTTACTTTCCCTGTATTGATGATTACAAGACTTTCTAAACTGGAACCTTCCAATACGATTATTTCACCTTTGGAATACTTTCGCCTCACGATTAAACTGACTACTTTTTCAATTTCTTCAGGATTAAGAGAAGAAAATATAGGTACATTTCTTGCACAAAGTTTATGCTGACAGTGTTCACAGTTGCAAATATGCTTACTCATCGTATTCCTCCTAACAAAATACCTTCTGTTAAAATGAATAACAGAAGGTTTTCCATAAAATATTTCCGTTCATGATTATAGTTTGAATTTTCTTAAGTTTTCGTCCATATTCTTTGAAAGTGTATTTAATTCTTCCGCAGATTTCTTTAATTCTTCGAAAATATTAAGTTGTAACTCAATGGTAGCTGCCAATTGCTCACTGGCAGCTGCTGTTTCTTCAGAAACATGAGCTGTTGTCTCAATCGCTTTAACAGATTCTGTTTTCCCTGTTTCGATCTCTTTGATCGCTTCATTGGTTCTGTTAATCTTTACTATGATAGAGTCCACTGCATTGGCAATTTTGTTAAAGGACTCCTCTGTTTGATTAACAGACATAATCTGCTGCTCTGAAACATTCTTCATGGATGCCATAGCTTCGATAGCCTGTTCTGAATCTCTCTGAATATTATCCATCATACTGCTGATTTGCTCTGTAAATACCTTGCTTTGATCCGCTAATTTTCTTACTTCTTCGGCAACAACCGCAAACCCCTTTCCGGCATCTCCTGCTCTTGCTGCTTCAATCGCTGCATTAAGTGCCAAAAGATTGGTTTGCTCTGCAATATTCTTGATGGACTCAACAAAAGAAGCAATATTGTTTAAAGTGGATGTAAGATTTTCAACCGCCGCAAAAATCTTTTGTGAAGAAAGATTGTAGTCATCTGATTTTTCCCTTAAAATCCTGACAGAATTAAGTCCATCTTTATTTAATATATTTACATGCTCTGTTTCCTGAATAATGGAATTATAACTATCATACACCACTGAAATTTGGTTGGATAAATTCTCCATAATATTAACACTGGTTTTAGCCTGTAAAACTTGCTCGGAAGCACCAGCCGCAATTTCATCTATAGTTTGAGATATTTCCTGAATAGATGCGGTTGCTTCTTTTACTTTATCCGTCATATCAATCGAAGATCCAACAATGGATTTTGTTAAATTATAAGTCCCCTGAATAATATGACGAACTTGGTCTGTTACCAGATTCATATGGTCAACGATCATTCTGATCACTTTATTGTTGCTGCTGTGATCAATCTTAATTGAAAAGTTCCCTTTGCTGATGTCCCCTAACAAACTCACAAAATGTTTTGTGCTCCTTTGGATACTGGCAGAAAAAGCAAGAAAAAGAATGCCTCCTAAAAGCACATTGAATACAGCAGAAAGAAGAAAAACTAAGAAAAATTTATCGATATGTGCAAAAGCTTTCAGGACAAAACTAAAAAGAAGTCCCCCCAGAATAGATACAATAAGCAAAATAAAAACGGAGCCAGCAAAAATTCTTTTAATTATATTAAGCCCATCTTTGGGATTCTCTTGACTTTTGCTGCCCATTTCGTCCATAAAAATCCCTCCTCATTTATTGTATAAATAACCCAATTCTTCATTTTTCCTTAAAATAATTTTATCATAATCTTATATTTAATTCTAGTTATTTTAGACCATTAACCATAGAATAAAATACTTCCACAAAATTCTTGCAGAAGGTTTTTCTTGCATATTGGCTTATTTATTTTTATTTTCCATCCTGTGAAGATAACTGACTGCTTCCAAAGCAGCCACAGCACCTTCTCCCACTGCCTTTGTTACTTGATAGGGTCTTCCTGTACAGTCTCCTGCTGCAAAAACTCCAGGAAAATTCGTTTCTAATCTGCGATTTACTTTGATGGTTTTATCTTCCATTTCTAAACCTTTTATTAATTGTGTAACCGGAATCGTTTCTTTAATTAAAAACACTCCGTCTACTTTGATCTCTTGATCATCTATACGAACTGCAGATACAACAGAATCTCCAAGGATTTCTTTTGGTGTTCCTTCTATGATTTCTACCTTTGGATGAACATTCTTCACTTCTTTGTAAGTTGGAAGAAAATAAACCTTGCTGCAAATTTCCTGAAGGAAATTAACATCTTCCTCTGCTTCCTCTATTTCTCCAATGACCATGGTTGTTTTTCCACGAAATAAAGGTCCGTCACAGGTTCCGCAGTAACTCACGCCTTTCCCAAGCAGTTCTTTTTCTCCTGGAATATATTTAGCTTTCGGAATACCGGTGGCTATAATAACCGTTTTAGCTTCATAAAATTCATTTTCAACGTTTAAAGTATAATAATCCCCCATAGAAAACACTTCCAAAATTCTTCCTTCATGAAATTCAACTCCAAGTGCCTGTGCATGTTTGATAAACTGCTCCACCATTCCAGGACCACTGATATTAGGCAGGCCTAAATAGTTATCCACTTTTTCTGCTTTGTATAAATAACTGCTTTTAGGATTTCGCCCGAACACAATCACTTTTTTGTTTCTTATTACTCCATTAATTGCCGCAGAAAGCCCGGCAGGCCCAGCACCAATAATCGCAATATCTAACATATTGAGCCCTCCTATATTGTATTATTACAATATTATATCATGGTATATTTTATTTGTCTAAAGGATTTTGTGTGCGTCTTATTTCAATTTTTTTGCAATTTCTCCTCCTATTAGAGGAATCATTGCAAAAAGCAAAGCCATATCCAGTTCAAAAAGTGACAAAGAAACTGTATGGAAAATAGGCTGTAGAAATGGAATATAAACCACTGCCATCAGAAGCAGCAAAGACCCTAATACGCTAATATTCAAAAACATATTTGAAAAAATCTTCATTTTATAAATCATTTTTTCTTCCGAACGGGCGGAATATGCCCTTAGAAGTTCTCCTACAACCAAAGTGATAAAGCAATAGGTTCTGGCAGCAGTAAGCGCATCCTCTCCATTGAAATGATTAAGTCCATACCAAAAAGAAAGCAGCGCTGCAAGAGCTAAGGATATGCTTTGAATACCAACAGCAATACTCATTTCTTTATTGACAATAGGTTCATCAGGGTCTCTTGGAGGGCGTTCCATAATACCTTCTTCCTTTGGTTCTACCCCAAGGGCAAAAGCCGGAAAAGCATCAGTAATCAGATTAATCCATAATAAATGGATCGGAAGAAGAGGTACTTCAGCTCCAAAAAGCATTGCTATAAAGATCACAAGAAGCTCTCCAATATTGCAGGATAATAAAAAGCCTACGAACTTTCTTATATTGCCAAATATTGTCCTTCCTTCTTCAACCGCATCCACAATGCTTGCGAAATTATCATCGGTTAAAATCATATCTGCAGCTTCTTTAGCAACGTCTGTGCCCGTAATACCCATGGCAATACCAATATCAGCTTGCTTTAAAGCAGGGGCATCATTAACGCCATCCCCTGTCATGGCAGCAATTTCTCCGTTTTCTTTGACTGCTTTAATAAGACGCACTTTATGTTCCGGTGAAACCCTGGCAAAAACATTGACTCTTTTCACTTTTTCTTTTAATTCTTCATCACTTAAGGCATCTAATTCTTTGCCATCCAAAGCTTCTTCGTCCCTGTCTATAATGCCTATAGCTTTTCCTATGGCACTTCCTGTTGTCTTATGATCTCCTGTAATCATAACCACTCGAATGCCTGCTTTTTTGCAGATGGCTACAGCTTCTTTGGCTTCATCTCTTGGAGGATCAATCATCCCTACCAATCCTAAAAAAATCAGATCTTTTTCTTCATCCAGAACTTCCTTTACTTCCTCAGGCATTTTATAAGCCAGGGCAAGAACTCTTAAGGCCTCATTGGCAAAAGAATGGTTTTGCTCCATAATCCGTACTCTGTCTTGCTCCGTCAGTTCTATGGGGTTTCCATCTTTAAAAATATATTTACATCGGCTTAGAACTACATCAGGAGCACCTTTGGTATACATAACAATACCTTTTTTATGCTGGTGGAAGGTGCTCATTAATTTTCTTTTGGAATCAAAAGGAATCTCTCCAATCCGTGGCATTTCAGCCATAAGAGTTTCTTGGGGATAGCCACCTTTGGCTCCTAATACAACTAATGCCCCCTCTGTGGGGTCTCCTATGATCTCATCCACACCTTTCTTTAAGTGAGCATCGTTACACAGTACTCCCGCTCTTAGAAGTCTTTCCAGCGCCGGAGAAGTTTCAGGCTCAAATTTGCCTAAACTACCTTCTTTTTTAATTTCTCCTTCTGTTGTATATCCTCTTCCGGTTACATCCCATAAATTTTCTCCGTCGAAAATCTTTACAACTGTCATTTTGTTCTGGGTAAGTGTTCCTGTTTTATCCGTGCAAATCACTGTAGTACTTCCCAGGGTTTCAACTGCTCCAAGCCTTTTCATGATAGCATCTTTCTTAATCATTTTTTGCATGCCTAAAGCCAATACTACCGTTACCACCGTAGGCAGTCCTTCTGGTATAGCAGCAACTGCCAGACTCACCGCAGTCATAAAAATTTCGATGACTTCTTGCCCTCTAAGTAATCCCAGGATAAAAATAATGCCACAAATCCCCAGGCATACGCTGCCTAAAAGTTTTCCCAGCTGATCCAGTTTTCTTTGAAGAGGTGTCGGGCCTTCTTCAACAGCTTCCAGCATGGAAGCTACTTTTCCTATCTCAGTATTCATTCCTGTTGCTACTACAATGCCTTTACCTCTTCCATAAGTAACCACTGTGCTCATAAACGCAGAATTAACTCTGTCACCAATTCCGGCATCTTTTTCAACCCTTTCACGAGCAGATTTCTCCACGGGCACCGATTCTCCTGTTAAAGCCGCTTCTTCAATTTTCAGATTGACACTTTGAACCAGTCTAAGATCTGCAGGGATATAATCTCCAGCTTCCAGAATCACCACATCTCCTGGTACTAACTCGGAAGACGGTACCTTTTCTAAAATGCCTTCCCGAATCACTTTAGCCTGAGGCGCTGCCATATCTTTTAAAGCTTTAAGGGCATTATTGGCACGGTTTTCCTGAAACACTCCCAATACAGAGTTTAAGATAACAATAAGCAAAATAATGACTGCATCCGTCGCTTCTCCTACGATCATGGATACAATACTCGCTCCAATTAGAATTAAAACCAAAAAATCTCTAAATTGATCCAGGAACATCTGAAAGATTCCTCTGCTTTCCTTTTCCTCCAAGCGATTTTCTCCATATTCTTTAAGTCGTCTCGATACTTCTTCCTTAGATATTCCTTGATCCATATCAGTATTCAATTCCTTTACAACTTCTTCTATACTTTTATCATAAAATGTTTTCATATTCTCCCTCCCTAAGAATTTCTCTAATAAAGTATTTGTCATTATGCCTGATACTATAATTCATTCTCTATAGTATATAATTAAGGAAAATATTTCCGAATTTATGTTTTAGTTTGTGAGCATATCCAAAAAATATACTTTCTAGATTGAAAAAAATATGGATATTCAGGTATAATATAAGAAAAAAGAGAGGGGAATAAGCATGGCACCAAAAAACGATTATTACAGAATTAATGCTCGAAAGATTTTAGCTGCCTTTGAGAAAAGAAGCATCGAAGGGTATTACTGTGAAACAAAGGAAGAAGCTGTAAAAAAGGCTTTGGAACTTATGGAAAAGGGTTCTACGGTATCCTGGGGAGGTTCTATGACTCTGGAAGAAATAGGGCTGCTGGATGTATTAAGAAAAGAAAATTACTCTCTTTTAGATAGAAGCACTGCAAAAAATAATGAAGAACTGACTGAAATTTTTCATAAAGCATTTTCTGCCGATTACTACTTAATGAGCTCCAATGCCATCACTATGGACGGAGAACTCATCAATATTGACGGAACCGGTAACAGAGCGGCTGCATTAATTTACGGACCTAAAAATGTGATCATAATTGCAGGAATGAATAAAGTGACTCCTGACGAAGAATCTGCAATACTAAGGGCAAGAAATGTCGCTGCCCCTATCAATGCTCTTCGCCTCAGCAAAAAAACATCCTGTACCAGTGTGGGAAGCTGCAAGGACTGTTTAACTCCAGATTGCATCTGCTGCAATATTGTAGTTACCCGTATGTCAAAGGTTCCAAACCGAATCAAAGTGATTCTGGTTGGGGAAGATTTAGGGTATTAATACATAAAGCCGTAGGAAAGAATTTCCCTACGGCTTATTTTTAGTATAGTGGATATTTCGCTACTAATTCTGCAACTTTTTCAGCTGCTTTTGCTTTATTGCTTTCAAAATCTTTTAAAGTCATCGTAATAATGTCTGCAATCACTTCCATATCCTCTTCTTTCATTCCTCTTGAAGTAACTGCCGGAGTACCTAAACGAATACCACTGGTTACAAAAGGACTTTGAGGATCAAAAGGAATTGTGTTCTTATTGCATGTAACGCCTATTTGGTCCAGTCTCTTCTCCGCTTCTTTACCGGTTAAATCTAGGTTTCTAAGATCCACCATCATAAGATGGTTGTCCGTTCCTCCGGATACAAGATTTAATCCTCTTTCCATTAACGCATTTGCTAAAGCCTTTGCGTTCCTTACGATTTGCTGCTGATAAGCTTTAAATTCATCGCTTAATGCTTCTTTAAAACTTACTGCTTTTGCAGCAATGACATGCATTAATGGTCCCCCTTGAATACCTGGGAATATGGATTTATCAATAAGTTTTGCAAATTCTGCTTTGCAAAGAATCATTCCACCCCTTGGTCCTCTTAAGGTCTTGTGAGTCGTAGTGGTAACAAATTCAGCATAAGGTACTGGATTGGGATGAAGGCCTGCAGCCACTAATCCTGCAATATGCGCCATGTCTACCATTAAGTAAGCCCCTACTTCATCAGCAATTTCTCTGAACTTCGCAAAATCGATAGTTCTGGGATATGCACTGGCTCCGGCAATAATGAGTTTTGGTTTGTGTTCTTTAGCAATTGCCCTTACAAGATCATAATCTATATAACCAGTCTTTTCATCCACACCATAAGGTACAATATTATAGTGTTTCCCAGACATATTCACAGGACTTCCGTGGGTTAAATGTCCTCCATGGGAGAGATTCATTCCCATAACCGTATCTCCAGGATTTAAAACTGCAAAGAATACGGCCATATTCGCCTGTGCTCCGGAATGGGGCTGAACATTGGCATGCTCTGCACCGAAAATTTCCTTTGCCCTTTCGATCGCCAGATTTTCTACAATATCCACATATTCGCATCCGCCATAATATCTTTTTCCCGGATAGCCTTCTGCATATTTATTGGTAAGAGGAGAACCCATGGCTGCCATAACCGCTTTCGAAACAAAGTTTTCAGAAGCAATCAATTCTATTTTATTATTCTGTCTTCCTATTTCTTTTTCTATAGCCTGTGCTATTTCTGCATCAACCTTCTGTATTTCTTCAAAAGAGTACATGATCTATTCCCTCCTGCATTTATAATAAAAAATATTATAGCATAATTTGGGTATAAATGAAATATCCTTCACTTTATTTATTTAAACAAATAAAGTGTCTTAAAATTCATTTTTTTATCTCAATATCACAATCGCTGAGCTGTAAAGTCAAAGCCTTTGCAGAAATCAACAGTTCTCTGATTGAAAATCCCAGGGAAGCCATAAGCAGAATCAAACTGCAGGCAAATGTAAACTTTGCTAAATCGTAATGGTTTAAAAAAATCAAAAACATGCAAAATACACACAGAAAAAAGCTGCTTACCCCCAGAATCTGCATGTTACGAATGAGTAAAATGCGCTTCTGGAGATTCTCAATTTGCCCTGATATGATTTCATCAGGTTCGTGTTTGAATTTTGCGTGCAACTCCCGGACCAATTGCGCCAACACCAGAAATCGATTGGTATACGCTAAAAGTAGTAAAGAAATTGCAGGAAATAGTAAAGCAGGAGTCGTCAATGTTAATTCCATAAATCTCACCCTCTCCAAATAATAAATAACCCTTTAATTCGTTTGAATTTTAATGCTAATACTTGTATTATATTAATCAGGAATATTTATAGTGTTGTATTCAGCAGATATTCTATTCATTATAAAATGAGGAGTCTTATCATGCAGCATAAAGCATTATTGAAATTTGCAATTCAGGCAGGAGAAATTATGCTAAGAAGCGGTGCAGAAACCTATCGTGTAGAAGATACCATTGAACGCATACTCTCCGTGCATAACCTGGAGGTTGTTGAAGCCTTCGTTACCCCTACTGGCATCTTTGCTACCATTGATGACAAATCCATGGAAATGACCACTCTTGTTAAACGAATTCGTCATCGTTCTATTCGTTTGGATAAAGTTATGTTGGTTAATGATCTTTCCAGGAGATTTACAGAAGGAAAAATATCTCTGGAAAATGCAATGCTTGAACTTAATGAGATTGATCAAAAACCTCCTTACCCCTATTATATCATGATTGGCTCAACAGGACTGGTTTCTGCATTTTTTACTGCTGTATTCGGGGGTAATTTAAGAGACTGCATTGTTTCATTTGTCATTGGCATTTCCCTTGGAATGATGCAGCATTTCTTTAACAAAATAAGATCTTCCAGATTTCTGACGGACCTCATCGGTGGTTGTTTGATTGGAAGTATTGCGCTGTTATTTACCAGGTTTCTTCCCTCAACACATCTGGATCAAATTATTATCGGATCCATCATGCCCCTTGTTCCCGGCGTTGCCATTACCAATGCTATACGGGATACCATAGAAGGAGATTTATTATCTGGTGTATCAAGGGCTGTGGAAGCTTTCTTTGTAGCCATCTCCATCGCAACAGGGGTAGGTGTCGTTTTAAAAATCGGATTGGCTCTTCTGGGAGGTATACTATGATTCTTCAGACAATCAGTGCGTTTTTTGCTACTTTCTTTTTTGCACTCCTTTTCAATATTTCAAAAAAACAGCTTTTATTTTGTGGGGGAATCGGTGCTTTTGGGTGGCTCATCTACTTATGTTTTTTTAATTTAACGGATTCTGTGGTTCTGGCCAGTTTTATCAGTGCGCTCAGCATCAGTATGATTTCCAGGATTTTTTCGATCATTCGAAAAGTCCCTGTGACCGTTTTCCTAATATCGGGTATTATTCCTCTTGTTCCGGGCGCAGGAATGTATCGCACCATGTATGCTATGCTTGCCCAGAACTTCCAGGAAACTGCCTTTTATGGTGCCCAAACCCTTGAAGTTGCCGGAGTCATAGCTATTGCCATAATTTTTACCTCTTCTTTACCTCTTGGATTAAAAAAGCGATAAGGAGTAAGCCGTCTGCTTTACTTTATCGCTTTAATACCTTATTTTATAATTCATATCCCACTAAAAAAGCCTTTTGATTGATTTCAATCGTTTTAGGAGGTACAACTCTTTCAATGGATTCTATCCATGTATTTTTATCTAATCCTAAATGTTTTGCCAATATCCCCAGCAAAACCGTATTTAACACCTTTATATTTCCCAGTTCCCTTGCTATTTTTAAAGCATCCACAATATAGGTCTGCCTGCAGACCTGCTTAATTTTTTCCAGTATATCCTTAGGATACTGTGCTGTACCAGTAATCACCGGCATAGGATTGATTTCCTGATCATTGACGATGGCAATCCCATCTTCTTTTAAGTAGTGAATCCATCGAAGAGCCTCCAATTTTTCAAAGGCTAAAAGAATATCTGCACAGCCTTCTTCAACCAAAGGAGAATATACTTTTTTGCCATATCTTACATGGGTTACAACACTTCCGCCTCTTTGAGCCATTCCATGAACTTCAGACATTTTTACATCATAGCCTTTATTGATTGCAACATCTCCAATAACTCTGCTGGTAAGTAAAGTACCCTGTCCCCCAACACCTACAATGAGTATATTTTTTGTTTTCATTTTACTCTGCCTCCCTTACGATTGCACCAGTTCTGCAAACCTTCGTGCAAAGCCCACATCCGTTACACAGGGCATCATTGATAATTATTTTGCCATCCTGCTTTTCGATGGAGGGACATCCCAGTCTTAAGCATAGACCACACTGTACGCAGGCATCGGATATCTTGTAGACCGGTGCTTTTTTCTTGGACAAAAGTGCACAAGGTCTGCTGGCAATGATCACTGATGGTTCGTCCCTGGTCGTTTCTTCCTTTAGAACTGTTTCTACTTCTTTTAATTCGAAGGGATCTACTACTCTTACATTTCTGACCCCTATGGCTTTGGATAGCTCTACTAAGTTTAATACAGGAGCCGGCTCTCCTTTAATCGTTTTTCCTGTGGCAGGATTATCCTGGTGTCCTGTCATACCGGTAGTAGAATTATCTAATATAATGACGGTCGACATTCCTTTGTTATAAACAATGTCAATTAATCCTGTAATACCCGAATGAATAAATGTTGAATCTCCTATAATGCCAACCCAGTTCTTTGCAAAATCTCTTCCCCTTGCCTTCTCTATTCCATGGGCCATTCCAACACTTGCACCCATACATACGCAGGCATCCATACTTCCGAGTGGTGGAAGCGCCCCCAGAGTGTAACATCCTATATCCCCTGCCGCATGAAGTTTCATTTTATTGATCACATAATACATTCCTCTATGAGGACATCCAGGACACAATACGGGTGGCCGCCCTGGCAAGGCTTCAGGCTCTCTGACTGTAACCTCACGTTTATCAATTGCCGACGCTATCTTTCGTACTGACAGTTCTCCCTGAACAGAAAAAATTTCTTTTCCGATCACAGAAATGCCCATATTTTTTATCTGCTCTTCAATAATGGGTTCCAATTCCTCTGCTACATAAAGGGTATTTACTTCTTTAGCAAATTCCTGAATCAATTCTTTAGGAAGAGGATGTACCATTCCAAGCTTTAATACCGATGCTTCAGGAAGGGCTTCTTTCACGTATTGATAACTGATGCCACTGGTAATCACCCCTATTTTTTTATCAGCCCACTCTATTCTGTTAAAATCCATCGTATTAGCTGCTTTGGCAAGTTCCTTCATTCTGTTTTCAACAACTATATGCCTTTTTACTGCCATAGCGGGCATCATAACATTTTTCCCTATATTTTTTTCATAAGGTTTAAATTCTATTTCTTCTCTCTCCCCAGTTTCTACAACGCTCTGTGCATGGGAAACACGGGTAGTCATGCGAAGCAACACTGGCGTGTCATATTGTTCACTAAGTTCCAAAGCTCGTTTCATATAATCCTTAGCTTCCTGACTGTCGGAAGGTTCAAGCATTGGAATGTGTGCAGCTCTGGCATAACAGCGACTATCCTGTTCATTTTGAGAACTGTGCATTCCGGGGTCATCCGCAACCACAACCACTAAACCTCCATTAACTCCTGTATAGGACACAGTAAAAAGAGGATCGGCTGCAACATTCAATCCTACGTGCTTCATGGCAACCATAGCTCGGGCACCTCCCAAAGAAGCTCCAATGGCCACTTCCATTGCTACTTTTTCATTAGGAGCCCATTCAGCGTAGATTTCATCATATTTGGCAACAAATTCTGTAATCTCTGTGCTGGGAGTTCCCGGATAAGCAGTCGCAACCCTGACTCCTCCTTCATAGGCTCCTCTGGCTACCGCTTCATTCCCTAACATCAGCTTTTTCATCTTATCCCTCCATCTTATTGGCAATGTCAAAATTAAAAATATTGACTCTAACTTTATCGCTTTACATAGATATAATATCACTCTCTTAAAGTAATTTCCACGAAAAATTGAGAGATTTATTTATTAAATCAAAATTTTCATATTGAATGATAGATCTTGGAATATTTTCGGAAATAATTAACCATAATATAAAAATAACAATATGTCAAAAATAATTTACAGGAGGATCCCAATGAAAAAATGTAGCCATTTAAAACTAAAACTTTTAATTGGATTTTTGATTTTACTTCTTCTAAATTCGTCAATATTATCTGCTGAAATGAATGGATCCAATAATGTTTCCAAAAGTAATATGGAGCTACCTTCTACATGGGGGATCGTCAACCATGATGGGATTAATATTCGGCAATATCCTGATCCTGATTCACAAATTCTGGGCATAGTTGATAAAAATGATGTTCTCATCGTCACAGGTAAATTTAAAAAGTGGTATCGCATCTGTTATAAGAACAAGTCAGCCTGGATTTATTCGCAGTATCTTGAAGGGTGCACTCTCCCATTTGTAAAAGAAATCGTGCCTATAACAAAAGAAGAAGCCTTAAGAGAACAAATTGTACACTATGCCAAACAGTTTATTGGAACGCCTTACTGCTATGGCGGAACCGACTTAAAAAAAGGAGTAGACTGTTCCGGATTTACTCAGGCTGTTATGAAAAATTTCGGTATTTCTATACATAGGACTGCCAGTGGTCAATTTAATAATGGAATTTTGGTAAAAAAAGCAGACTTAAGTCCTGCAGATCTGGTATTCTTTGATACCTCGGGAAGAAATGATGGCGATATATCTCATGTGGGACTGTACATAGGCAACAATCAATTTATTCATGCTACCACTGCAAAAGGAGTAAAGATAGATGATTTATCCCAAAGCTATTACAAAAAAAGGTATGTATTGGCTACATCAGTGATTAACAAAAAATAAGCGGGAAAATTCCCGCTTATTTTTTATTATGCCTCAATATGTCCTATTGTGGATCTATGCAGTAGAATACATTAAGAGGTATGCTTTCTGCAGGAGTTGTTCCTATTTCATAAGCACGAACAACAACTCTTTCTCCTGTTGGTGGGGTAATTAGTAACGGATAAGTGAAGTTGGTCTGGAAATTGATTACGCCGGCTCCCGGATTCAGATTAGGACTTACGAATTGATTTAACAGAGTGAAGGTGTCTGTAGCGTCCATTGTTCCGATTTCTACAATAATTCCTGCCTGATCATCCGGATCTTCATTTAAAAATGCGTGGATTCCAGTAATTCTTACTGGCTGATTTACAGTAAATTCTACAGGTGCATCAGCACTAAAAGTACCAGTTGAAATGCAGTTCGGAATCGCATCAAAAATGTCTTCCAAAAGAGAATAGATATCTCCTTCTGGGGCAAGTGTGGTATTGATGCTGTTTAATAAACTCAAAACTGATTGGTTATTATACAGGGCCGGATCTCCTAAAATTCTAAGCAGTTCTTTGTACCATACCTTTAAACCTTCGCCACAATCTCCAGCACAGAATTTCAATCCATCACTTTTACTTTTCATCAAATCTCCTCCTTTTAAAATGAATTACTTTAAATTAAAACTCTGACTTCAAAATACTATTAAATTAATCCTTTTTCTTTTTCCTCCTTTCGCTTATTAATCAACTATTACGGCTTACTATATTTTATGAAATGATCCCGTTGTAAGTGACATATTAGTACTTTCTTCAACAAATCTCGAAATTACCTCATAGCTCCACGATGTAGTTACTTGATGTATTATGTTATCTTCCCTATTCTCCTTACCTGTCGGTGTCAAATCTTATTCCTCAATGTTCATTTTTTCCTGTAGTTCAGACCTTAACTGATGAAATAACATTTCTGCCATGTTCATTTTTTTTATTACAGAAATCATTTCATCAAGAAAAGTCAGCAGTTCTGACAGATCTTTTGGCATCTTTTCTTCTTTTAACTTTTCTTCGAATTTTTCTTCCTTCGCTTCTTGCAATTGCAGGACTTTTTTTTTACTTCTTTTTGTCTTTGGAAAGTTTCTTCTGCTTTCTTTTGAAGGGCTTTCTTAATCGTGTCTTCTTTTCCCCGGGACAAATGATATGAACCTGCGTTGGATTTTTCTATTTGCACATGGTCATCTCCCTTCAATGTTTTCTCATCTACTACATACTATGTTCCTTGTCCCTTTAAAGTTCTATATTTCAACATTTTTTTGCTTTTTCCAAAAGAAAAAGAATAGCCTGCCGACTATCCTTTCAATTGAAATTTCATTAAACGATTAAACGACACAATCTTTTTTCTTACAATATACTACCGTTAAAGCACCTAATTTTTCTACAGGATCGAATCCACCCTCTGGTGAGTAGAAAGCAAGTTCCACATTTACAGGTCCTTTTACCAACAGTGGATGCACAAATGTTGTTTCGTATCTTTCAACCCCAATAGTAGTAAGATTGTCTCCAAATCCGTCCTGGAAAACAATATTTCCTTCTCTGTCTCTGACAGTAATAATTCCAAGGTCAATAAGTGCGGGCGGATCTTCTACAAATTCGATAAATGCTGCATGGATTTTTGTAAGTAATACTTCATCTTCTTCAATATCCAGTGTAATGGTAGGCGATGCATTATCTAGGTTATTGGCTGATTGAGATACAGAAATACAAGTTCCTCTAATTTTGCTAAGTTTGCCCAATACTCCGCAACAGCAGTTCTTTAAGACCTCTCTGATTGCTTCTAATTGTTGTGGAATGCTTTTTTCTTTGCCTTTATTGCAGCCGCCATCTCTCATATATGAATCCTCCTTTAAATTGAATTTTAAGGTTTTGCTTCACTATATTTTATGAAGTATTTTCTAATTGAGTTACAAAATATGATATATTACACTAAAAGTTCTCCTGCATTTCAGGAGAACTTTTGAAATTACAGCATACTTACTCTTCGTCTTCCTCATCGCAGGCTTTACGTACTGGAACTTCGTCCACGCATCCAAGATCTTCTTTTTGTGGAGGGTTGAATATTTCAAATGGGAATTCCATGCTTTCAAATACATCACATGGATTCAGCGGAGAAACCTCTGCGCATTCGTTCGGCTTGCAGAAACCTTTAGATTCAACCAGTAAGTTTACTAATCTGAATAGCTTAATAATAGAGAATAATCCTATCGTAAGATTAATGTCGTTCAAAGCTCCTTCTATGCAGTCACAACCTAAAGCATTCACTGCGCCATTCAAGCAAGAATCCAGCAATACTGCTTTTGCTTCAACCAATACATAAGGTGCTTCTTCTAAAACATGAGATTCTGGCTGGAATAAATTGCTTGCAATCGTAATTTCAGAGCCTTCACTTCCAAAGAGTAAAACTACTTTTTTGAATGATGTTGCTGCTTCAATAAATTCTCTTTCAACAGAGTCAACTCTTAATGTAATAGGGCATCCCGCTGAATCGAGGAATGCAAGTTTGAATTTAAAGATGTACTTCACATGAACATTATAATACTTTGGTCTGAAGGCATCTTGTTTCCTGTCTGTTTCGATCTTATATAATTTGAAGTCTTTAACTACAATGTCTGCTGCTCCTGAAGGTACATTAATAGGAGATCCTTTTCCTGCGGCGATAACTTGCCCGCTCTCTGTGGTAACTGTCCTGCATTCCAGTGAAAAAGGTCTTTCCAACATTTCAGGTGTCAGGCAATCCTGTTGTCTACATTGGTCGTATACCTTTAAGGCTATAATACATTCATCTTTTATTCTGCTATATGCAGCCATACTATTTCCCCCTTTAATTAGGTTTTAATTTTTAGGATAAGGACTAAGTTTATGGTTTCTCTCAATACCATAATATGTGATGTTAAAAATTGTGTGCTATTATGTAAGAAATTTTTAAATTTAGGAAAAAGCGCCTCCTTCTAGGAGACGCTTTCCCATTATGATCGTTTTTTCGGGCATTCTTCTGCTGGGGTTGGGTCTTCAACTTCACAGAAGCCATGCTTAATCGTTTTTGGTTTGCAGCATAATTCCAGAGGTTGAATGCTTTGTTCAAGAAGATCGCCTTCAACAAAATCAAGACATGCATTTTCTGGTTCAATATCAACTGGAATGCATTTTGGCGGAACACAAAGTCCCTTGTGAGGAATCTTGTATTGTACAAAGTATACGGATTTGATATAAATGGTTAATCCAATTGCTGCACTTAAGGAATCAACATCCAGATTAACAACTTTTGCTAGTGCCTGAGTAATAATACCTTGGCGAAGAGCATTATTTCCATGATCTCCGTCTTCAACAAAGCCTAAGAAACTAATTACAGGTTCGCATTCGCAATCTAACTTATAGGAAACGCCATAGGGTGCATATACATCTATAGCAATGGAAACTGGGTTGGTGTCATTGTCGAAGTATGGATCTTCTTCGTCTCCTGGTAAATATTGAATAGTGAAGCATTCTTCAGCAATCACTCTGCAATTTTGATCGATTACCTTCGCAGCAAAGGTAACATCGATTTGTGAAAGGGTAACTCTCACACAGTTGGGTCTGCGAACTAAAGTTTCTACTTTGGAACCATTTTCCTTTCCAAAGTTAAAATCAATGTCAATAACACGTAATTCAATGCCTGCAACATTATCTCTTTCAAAATCTAGGTCATCGAAGATTTTGTCTAAGTTGTCAACCACTCTGCAAAGATTGATTCCACATTCATCAAATACAACTGGTGCTACGATCGTTAATAACTTTGGCTCTCCCAATGGGGGGCACACGCAAGCGTCTTCAGCCGGATTAATTGCTTCTTCCGGTTTGCATACTGGACATTCTCCAGTTATAGGTCTTTGGAATACTCTGCCTCTAACTTGATTGTTACCACAACATGCCATAAAAAATTCCCTCCTTAAAGAATTTGATTTCAATACCATATTATGTGAAAATTGTCGATAGTGTTACTAAACATAAATAAGAAGTTTTGGAATATATATAATACGATGATGAAATTTAAGGAGGTTATTCTATGTCTTGCTTCTTAAAGCGTAGAGATCAAAGCTTAATTCTTGTAGATTATAATATACGAAACGGCTTATATTACCAGATTTTCAGAAAAGATCAACCCTCTCGTCCAAATCTTTTACTATCCAATGGAACCCATGAATATACTGCTTTTTTAGATGAAAAAAACAATTTCCATGTGATCGCCAAGAATACAAGAAATCAAATCATACACTTTAAAGAAACTTCTACCAAAATCACAAAAGAAATTTTACTGGATGATCCCAATAATACATTTAATATAGACAATATTTATGCGATCTCAGTAAGGGATCAAATTCACCTTTTTTACTATGCAGACCATCCCTCCACTAAAACACCGGAACTCATCTACCATTTGGTTAATGAACCTTTAATTACTCCAAGGCCCATTGCAACTCTTTACAGCCGTAATATCAATTATGATTGTATGCGAAGTAATTCTGAACTTTACTTAGCCGTAATCATGAAAAATGATGATAGCTATAATATTGAAATTAAACGTTTTAAAAATTTCAAAGACTTGACTTTTGAGACTTTTACCCCGGTGTCTTCCCAATTTCCTATCATCTACTGTAAAATATGCATTGATCAAAATGAAATCATGCATTTAGTTTATGTTCAGGAGCAATATGGCAAATACCAGCTTATACATAAAAGTTATCATCATGAATGGTCTGATGAAAAAATATTATATTCCTGCGGCTATCCCATTAAACCTGTTATTTTTATATATAACGATGCTCTGTGGATTAACTGGAATGAAAATGGCAATATTTACGCTATTCTATCAGCAGATCATGGAAGCAGTTTTTCAAAATCCATTCATGCTTCCATTGATGATCCTGATGTAAGCCTTCATTCCTATGACGCTGATCAAGACGCATCTTATCCACTGATTTGCAATCAACTGTACGGTGTTACCTATCCTGTGCCAAAATTCGCGGTTCTACATAGTTTAGATATGGATGGGATTCATATTAATATGACACCTAATACGGAACTTAAACTGTATCTGAATACTATTAAAAATGCAATCAATCATTCTGTTTCCAAATCCAAACTGGAAGAAGAAAATGAAAATCTTAAGAATGAAATTATTGAACTTACTCAAGTCCAAAGGGATATTACCAACCAATACAATGAACTGGCCGATCTGGCAAAGAGGATTCAAGACGAAGGGAAAAAATGGAGAGAGTTATATTTCAAAGGGAAAACAGAAATTGATTTCTATAAAAAAAGAGTTAAGCAATTAGAAAAATCTCTTTCTTCAAATAATCAAAATACTTCTATACCTGAATCAGAATCGCAAGAAGAAAGTACTGTAACAGAATCCGAAGGAAATAGTGGTGAAGCATCGGATATTTCAGGAGAAGAATAGCTTCATAGATGAAAGAGTTTTCTTAGGAAATCCCTAACAAAAAAGCATTACCTTCAGTCACTTAAAGGTAATGCTTTTTTATTGGCTTTATCTCTTTTCGATTGGAATATATTCTCGTTTTGGTGCTACGCTTTTAAATGCAGGGCGAACGATTTTACCTGCATTGGTTAATTCTTCGAGTCGATGAGCGCACCAGCCGGCAACTCTGGAAATTGCAAAAATAGGCGTATATAATTCCTCCGGAATACCTAACATTTCATAAATAAAACCAGAATAAAAGTCCACATTGGCACATACACCTTTATACATTTTACGATGTTTTTCAATAACTTCAGGTGCCAATTTTTCAACTTTCTTGTATAAATTAAATTCATCTTCAAAGTGTTTTTCCTGTGCTAATGCTTCTGCATAGGATTTTAAGATTTCTGCCCTTGGATCAGAAATTGAATATACGGCGTGACCAACACCATAGATAAGACCTGAGCGATCGAATCCCTCTTTGTTTAAAAGTTTTGTTAAATAATCTTTAATGGCTTCATCGTCATTCCAATCTTGAATCTTTTCTTTAAGATCTTTAAACATATGTCTTACTTTAATGTTGGCTCCTCCATGTCTCGGACCTTTTAAAGATCCTATAGCAGCAGCAATAGCAGAATATGTATCGGTTCCTGTAGAAGTTACCACGTGAGTAGTAAAGGTTGAATTATTTCCTCCCCCGTGTTCTGCATGAATCACTAAGGATAAATCCAGTAAAGTCGCCTCTAAGGGGGAATATTTTGAATCAGGACGCAGCATATAAAGAATATTTTCTGCAATACTTAATTCTGGTTGTGGTGTATGCAGTACCAGGCTTTTATTGAAAAATTGATGAACATAAGTTTGGTATCCATAAACAGCCAGCATAGGAACACTTGCAAGTAATTCTATACTTTGTCTTAATACATTTTCTATACTGATATCATCGGGATTTGGATCTATACTGTATAGGGTCAGTACGCCTCTCCCCAAAACATTCATAATATCCTTACTTGGAAGATGTAGAACGGTCTTGCGAGCAAATTCCGCTTTTGAAGATTGGGCATCAGATATTAAATCTTTAAACTGGCCAAGAACAGATTGATTAGGAAGAGTTCCACAAAGCAAGAGATATGCTGTCTCTTCGAATCCATATCTTCCTTCTTTTAAAAATCCTTCTGTAATTTCTTTTACGTCTATACCTCTGTAACTTAAACGTCCAGGCACGGGTATTAATTCATTCTCATCTAAAATGTAAGCATGAACTTCTCCGACTTCAGTTAATCCTGCGAGAACTCCTTTCCCACTAATATCTCTAAGTCCTCGTTTTACCTCATATTTTGTATATAGTTCAGGATTAATATAATTCGCTTCTTTAGCTTTGGTACTCAGTTCTTTAATCAACTTATCTTTTTCTAGGTCGGACAGTTTCAGATTGATCATATATTCATATATCCCTCCTCAATTAAATTTTTTATATTTTATCACAGTGGACATGGAAATTACAAGAAAAGAATTTTGAATTTTTATTTAATTTTATAGGTTGTACTTTTTTTAACGGATATATCATATAGATTAGTATAGGTTTGAATATAGTATATTCATTGGAAATATATATTTTATGAAGTGTATGGGCGAAGGCTACTCGCCTTAAAAATGGGAGGAAGATCATACTATGACAAAAGAAAGGACAAATTACTATATCATAAAGCAGAGCAAAGGGACATTATGGGCTTTTTTCCATGACAATAACGATGGGATCTGCTGCATGACATACACTTATGATGCTTGGTCTGATAAACAAATCATCTGCGAAAACGGAACCAGAAATTTCTCAGTATATCTTGATCACCGGGACCAGATCCATATTTTTTGTCAAGATCCTTCAGGAAACATTCTGTTGTATCAATATGTTTCTGATGAATGGAAATCCGAAGTGCTTCTATACAGTAAAAGTGGTCTTTTGGATTCCCTGCATTTTGATGCTATTTTTAATGGAGAAGACTTATACTTATTTTATAATTTAAAAGATCCCAATAATAATAGATATGCTTTAGTTCAGCAGATAGCTGTAAAAGGAACCCATTGGAATACGCCTTCTCTGATTGATTACATTGATCCTCTGGATCAGCGACCTTTTTCCGTTTATAAAGATTCTAACAACAATATTCTGCTTTTTTATCAAAAACAACAAGAAGGATATCAGCTGGGGTATAAAAAATACTCTCAAAGCATGAATACCTGGAGTAATTTTTATCCCTTTGATGAAAACAAGCTTTCATTTGGTGACGCATCCATACTCATCAATAACCAAAATATTCAGTGCCTGTATATCAAAAAAGAAAAACACTACTCAACATTATTTTATAAATTTAAAACCGACTCAAAATGGGAAGTACCTCAAAAGCTCTTTGAAAAGGCAGAAATTAGTTCCTGCTCTTTGTTTATGATCGACGATCATCTCTGGGCAGCATGGATATCCGATGGAAAACTTTACAGCTGCTATTCAACCGATTGGGGGCATACTTTCTCAAATCCTTCTATTCATTTTAGCGATCGGCCAGCTTTGCCCACTAAAGCGTATTACCAAAGCAATTTTTCTCAGGAGCAAAAACGTTTGCGTGCCAACGAACTATATATCCGCCCAGATGAGCAAATAGAATTTTTAATTATTCCTGATGTATTTCCAATCATCTCCGGAAAATCTATACCTCTGGAAGACACCTTTATCCCAGCAACAGAAAAAGTCGACAATTATTTAAATGAAATCAAAATACATATGAATGAAGTTTACGAAGAAATCTATCTGTGTAAAAAGCAATTAAGAGAAAAAGAACATCAAATTGCTCAGCTGAAATATACATTGAAAACCAAAAATCAGGATCTGTCCAGACTAACTTATGAACTGAATAAATCCAATGAAGAGCACAAAAAAGAAATCTCCACTTTGAAGGAAAGGAATAAGAATCTGGAAAAAGAATTACAGCAAAAGAATAATGAAATCAAAGTATTAGAAGAAAAGATTATTGCACAACGGAAAGGAATGAATATTCTAAAACAAGAATTGGAACTTAGAAAGGCACCATTAATCATTACTACCAATGAAGATTCAAGCTACTCAAAGCAAAATAAAACTTCTCTTTTAAGGCGAATTTTCAGCTTTGAAGACGAGCATTCGAACTAGATATTTCTTTTTTCTTCTGATATAATTTTTTCCAATAGTTCTGCCGCTTCTCCAATTAATCTGCTGCAGTTTCCGTAATACTCCCTTAAGCTTTTAAGCTGACTGCAATTAAGGGCTTTGTGCAAATCATGGAAAGCATCAATATAACGGATTCTTAAACGTTTTACAGCTTTTTCATCAAATAATAGTCCAAAAATCATCGTTGCAGCAGAGATAAGGCTGCAGGTACTTCCTATGCCAAGCCCAGTATTTAACCCTTTACACACATCATAACATTCCTGAGGAATCTCCAATCCATAATGTTCTTCTGCTGCTTTTAACATACACTGAGAGCAGTTATACCCTTGAT
This sequence comes from Defluviitalea raffinosedens, assembly GCF_016908775.1. Taxonomy (NCBI): domain Bacteria; kingdom Bacillati; phylum Bacillota; class Clostridia; order Lachnospirales; family Defluviitaleaceae; genus Defluviitalea; species Defluviitalea raffinosedens. The sequence continues at coordinate 99,320 of NZ_JAFBEP010000002.1, forward strand.
TATAATAGAAGACTGCTTTTTCTTTCATAAAAAAACCTCCTTTCCTTCATTATATGAAGGATTTCAGGAGGTTTGTTCTTTTTTTATTCATTTTTCTACAATTTCCACTATTGCCGGACGGTAGTTCTGCGTTTTCCATTTTTCTTCTTTTAAACGAATCCATAAAAAAGTAATACCCATAAAGATAAAAGCACCAATGATTCCTGCAGGCTCCTGAATTGAAACATAGCCCAGCTTATTCGAACCAAAATATCCTACAAAAAAACCTAAAAACAATGTTATTAACGGCAGTCCGTACATAATAAATGTTGCCTTCAGGAAATCTGAATAAGCTAAATCTATGCCTACCTGATCTCCTACTTTAGCATTACAAAGATTATCGGCTTCTAATATCATTTCTTCAGACCGATGGCCATGACTACATGCACCGCATTTCTGGCAAGCCTCATTTCTTGTGAGGCTCACTATGGCATATCTGTCTTTTATTGCAATGACTTTTCCGATTTCTTTTCCTGCTTCACTCATCTTATCACCTCCAGGGAACCATATGAAGTGCTTATCTTATTAGGTCCTTGATCACTTCTCCTGCAATAATAAGACCTGCAACAGAAGGTACAAAAGAAATACTTCCCGGTATTTGGCGTCTTTCAAGACAAGTTCTGTCTTTATTGGTGCAAATACAGCCTTCTTTGCAAGTAGTGACTTCTTCTTCCCTTGGCTTAATGGGAGGTTCTTTGGAATAAACCACCTTTAATGAATCTACATTACGCTTTTTAAGCTCTTTTCTCATTACTTTAGCCAGCGGACAAATAGAAGTATTATAAATATCATCTACCTCAAATTTCGTAGGGTCTAATTTATTCCCTGCTCCTAAACAGCTGATAATTGGAATATTTCTCTTTTTAGCCTGAAGGACAAGTTCTATCTTTCCTGTCACCGTATCAATCGCATCTACAATATAATCGCAGTCGTCATCAATAATTTCATCAGAGGTTTCCGGAAGGAAAAAAGTTTGATGAGTGATCACTTCTGCTTTAGGATTTATTTCTAAAATGCGTTCTTTCATAACTTCAACCTTAGGTCTTCCAACTGTTTTTCTCGTTGCATGGAGCTGACGGTTGATATTTGTTAAACATACTGAATCATCATCTACAAGAATAAATTTACCGATACCTGAACGAACCAAGCCCTCTACGACAAAACTTCCTACTCCACCTATGCCAAAAATAGCTACTTTACTTCGATAAAGTTTTTCCATTGCTTCTTTACCCAATAGAAGTTCTGTTCTAGAAAATGAATGCAGCATAATGTCTCTCCTTTAAAGCATCTCTTCTTTAAATATTAATTGTACTATTTCCGACTATTTATGTCAAATATAATATTGGCAAAACTCTTTTGGCTTATAAGATGCTTTGTTTTGAAAGGATAATTAGTCTTATCTATTGGGCTTTACGGCCTTTTATAAATAGAAGAAATCCAATAACGATAAAAGCAATAGGAATTATTCTGGGTGCAAAACGAGTAACCACTCTAACGGAAAAGCCCATAAAGAACATAAACCCGAATGCCAAAAGTATGCAACCTGGTATTAAAGGCCATTTCCCTATGCCAGGATGTCCCAGGATATACATTGTAATAAAAGCTGCGCCTATACTTCCGAAGAATAAAGCCGGAACCATCATACCTGTTGCGAGTCCGCTGACAGTTAAGCCTACAAAGGTACCAAACCAAATTAAAATAGAACCTGGGATTAAAAATCCAATCATTCGTTTTGAGAAGTATAATATGATAAAAATAGATCCGGGAATTATAAATACCATTGGCGCTATAAATGTCCCTGCATTAATGGATCTGGGAAAAACGCCTATGATTCCCAAAAAACCAATCAGCATACCTGTTACCAATGCCCACGTCTTTCTCTTCGTATAATACAAAAGAAGCAGTGCGGTGGCTACAAATAGAACAGGTAAATTTTTTATCTTAATAAAGGGGAGATCCACCCATTGACTTAGCAAAGAGTATAATCCCACTACCACCAAAATAACTCCTACTAATGCTTGATTTTTTTTATCGTTCATAATTGAACCTCCCTGTTTCACCATCTTTATTTATCTATATATACTCTATTTTACTTAAAAAGTCTGATTATACTATAGATAAATTATCAGGGTAGATTCCTTCTTCCCGCATTTTTGCGATTGCTTCCACTACTATTTCTTTATCCTCTCTATAAGTTACACCATACCATCTGTCCTGAGATTCAAGGACCTTTACTGTAGCTTTTTGGCTCTTTATAAGCTGATCGACTACCTCCGGCAAAAAGAATTCTGCTTTTGCTGGATTGGTTTTTAGAGCTTTATCTAAAAAGGCTGGAAAGGCTTTCTTCAGTTCTCCTATAATACTGGGTGTAAATCCCCATAAATTCATCGATACGATGCTCTTACCGGAAAGGGTAATCCAATCGGATCCGTCTTCCGTATACTGGATGAGTCCATTTCTCTTTTCAATGCGGGTACGTTCAGTAATAGATTCCAAATATCCATTCTCATTGGTGGTGCATACGCCTCTGGCCACATGTCCATGATCTGTAAGGGTATTCTCTAGTATATATCCCACCATGGCATAACGGTATTTTTCATCATCTTCTGCATTTACAAGAAAATCATAAATCAGCTTAAAGGCATTCTGTCCGTAATAATCGTCTGCATTAATAACCGCAAAAGGACCATCAATGAGTTCCCGGCATGCAAGAATGGCATGACCGGTACCCCACGGCTTGTTTCTGCCTTCAGGCACAGTATAGCCTTCAGGAAGATCGTCAATTTCCTGATAAACATATTCTAAGTCCACATGTTCAGAGAGTCTGTCTCCTATAATCTTCTTGAAATCACTTTCTATTTCTTTTTTGATTACGCAGATGATTTTCTTAAACCCTGCTTTTCTTGCGTCATAAATTGAAAAGTCCATTATAATTTCCCCATTTTTCCCAACGGGTTCAATCTGCTTAAGACCGCCAAATCTGCTGCCCATACCGGCAGCCATTACGACTAATGCTGGTTCCTTCATAGAAATCTCCTCTGTTTATAATAATTTATTTTCAGTAATTTAATGTGAATAATATATTATTCTTCATATCCGTTAGGATTTTGAAGCTGCCAGCGCCAACTGTCCTCACACATTTTTTCTAAACCGAACTTGGCTTCCCAGTTAAGCTCCTCTTTAGCTTTTGTAGGATCAGCATAACACTCTGCTATATCTCCTGGCCTGCGTTCAACAATTTCATATGGAATCGTCCTGCCAGATACTTTTTCAAAAGCGCGTATCATTTCCAATACAGAATATCCGGTGCCTGTCCCCAGATTATATACAACTAAGCCGCTGTTTTGGCTTAATTTATTAAGGGCTGCCACATGTCCGTCCGCTAAATCCAGCACATGGATATAATCCCGAACCCCTGTACCATCCTTAGTATCATAGTCGCCTCCAAATACTTTCAGCTTCTCTAGTTTGCCCACTGCCACCTGTGTAATATACGGTACAAGATTATTTGGAATACCCTTGGGATCTTCACCGATCAAACCGCTTTCATGAGCGCCTACAGGATTGAAATATCTGAGGATTGCAATATTCATGTCCGGATCCGCATGATATACATCCTTTAATATTTGTTCGATCATAAGCTTGGTCTGTCCATAAGGATTGGTTGCAGAAAGAGGAAAATCTTCTCTGATTGGAACAGACTTAGGTAATCCGTATACAGTCGCTGAAGAACTGAATACAAAATTCTTAACGCCATACTTTTGCATCGTCTCCAGCAAAACAATAGTAGACTGCAGATTATTATCATAATATCTTAAAGGTATGGATACAGATTCGCCTACCGCTTTATAAGCTGCAAAATGGATTACTCCATCAATTTGCTCATTCTGAAAGATCTCCTCCACCTGAGATCGATTACACATATCGGCAAGATAGAATTTTAACTTTTGCCCTGTGATTTTCTCAACCCGTCTTACCGCTTCCATTTTACTATTATAAAGATTGTCGGCTATTACAATATCAAAGCCGTTTTCAATCAGTCGAATACAGGTATGGCTTCCGATATATCCTGCTCCTCCGGTTACTAATATTTTCATTTTACCAGTCTCCTTATAATATTCCATTGGTTTTTAAATATTCTACAAGCTCATCTTTCCCACGGAATTGATGACCGATAATTCCTACGGATTCTGCTCCTTTTATATTTTCTTCCAAGTCATCAATAAATAAACATTCATTGCTTACTAAATTAAACCTTTCTAAAAATTTTTCATATATTTCTTTTTGAGGTTTTAATAAGCGTTCCTTGGCAGAAATAAAAAATCCATCAAAATGTTTAAACATCTCTACATTTGGTTGATACTGATAGAATCGTAAACTCGTATTGGAAAGCAGATAAATGTTATAGCCTTTTTCTTTTAATGTTTTTACCAGGTTGTCCATGCCTTCAATCGGTGTTAAATCCGTATGCCAATTGTCCATGGCTTTTTGAACATACTCAGCGTACTCAGGAATTCTGGCCTGTACCCTTGCAACTGCTTCTTCTTCAGTAATCTCTCCTGCATCCAGCATAATCCATTCTTGGCTGAATAAAAACTCTTTTAAAATCGCATCTGCGATCGTTTCGTCAGTTGTAATAGTTTTTACATATTCTTTAGGTTTATAAGCCAATAATACATTTCCCATGTCAAACACAATATTTTTAATCATACATTCATCCTCCATCCTAATGAAGTCCATATTTTAGTTTAATTTATTTCTGAATTCCTTAGGGGAAATCCCTACAAGTTTTTTGAAAATAACACTAAAGTATCTTTGATCTTTATAACCTACCATACTGGCAACCTCATGAATTTTTACATCTGCCTCCTGCAGAAGTTTGCAGGCTTGCTTAATACGATAATAAGTGAGATAATCCAAAAAAGTCTGTCCTACATTGGCCTTGAATACTCGGCTAAGGTAACTTTCGCTGATAAAAAGGCTATCCGCAGCCGATTTCAGAGAAATATCCTTCTGATAATTTTCCTTAATGTATTTAATTGCTTTTGCAGTATAATCATTGTCTTCTACTTGTTCTGGAATGATATACTCCTTAAAAAGCATCACTCTGCTGTCTGTTAAATCATCCATCTTGTTTTGAATTTTATCAATGGTTTTCTTATTTTGAATTTCCTCACAGGTACGACTCAGAGCATTATATAAATCTTCATCATCAATAGGCTTTACAAGAAAATCTCTTACTCCAAGCTTTAAAGCCTGTCTGGCATACTCAAATTCACTGTATCCAGAAATGATGATAAACTCTGACTTACATCCTTCTTTTTTTAAAGCTTCGATCATCTTAATTCCATCTAAGCCAGGCATACGGACATCCGTAATGACAATATCAGGGTTCATATTTTTAACGACTTCAATTCCTTCCATGCCATTGGATGCCTCACCTACTACTTCGCAGTTAAACCGATGCCAATCTGTCGTTAGAATAAGCCCTTTCTTTACTAACATTTCATCCTCTACAACTACTACTTTTATCATAATGTCGTGCCTCCTCTTTCATCTTCTTTCTTTGGCATAAAAGGCATTATAATCCTTGTAGTAGTCCCCACGTTTTTCTTGCTTTGAATGTCAAGTCCATATTCTTGACCATAATAAAGCTTTATGCGTTTATCAACATTCTTAATACCTATACTGTCTTTATGATCATCTGTTTTATAATCCATTTGTTTAAGCTTCATAAGTTCTTCTTCATTCATTCCTATACCATCATCCATAATCTCAAAAATAATTGTGTCCCTTTGCTTCGTCCCCTTAATAATCAGTTTTGCATTTCCGATCTTATTTTCTATTCCATGGATAATTGCATTTTCTACCAAGGGCTGAATGATAAATTTGGGAACAACACATTCCATAATATCTTCATCAACACAAATATCAACTTCAAATTTATCGCCATAACGGATTTTTTGTATAGACAAATAGCTTTTTACAAGATTAATTTCTTCACGAATCGGAATTGTATCCTTCTGATTATTAATGCTGTTTTTTAATAAACGTCCCAACTGAGATACCATAACGACAATATCCTCTACCCCGTTAAGTTTTGCCAACCATTTAATAGAATCCAGCGTATTATATAAGAAGTGTGGATTAATCTGAGCATGGAGAGCTTTGATTTCCGATATTCTCAGACGGTTCTGCTTTTCCAGATTGGTTTCATATAGGGTATTCATATTGTCAAGGGCTCTGTTAAAATTGTCTGCAATAAAACCGAATTCATCATCTTTTTGCATAGGAACCCGGGCATTAGTATCTCCCTGCTGTACTTTTTTCATAACATTAACAATCTCATTAAGAGGACGGGTAAGAGCACGTACGATTACTGGTGACAATGCAAGACACAGTAATATCGCAACTGTTCCTACGATCAGTGTGGTAAGAACAATATAATTATTATTCATCTCTACAAGGTCTACTGGTACCGATAATATAACAATAAAAGGAATATCTTTTTCCATTTCATTCCATACAATAAGACGCTTGGGTTTTTCCAGATAAAAAGATTTGCTAGATTTAGATGATAATAAAGCATTCCTAAACTCAGAACTTAAGAATTTATCGCCTGTATTAAAAATCTGATCATATAAAATATAATAATTTTGATCAATAACCGTATAAGATACGGATTGCAGCGAGCCGGACGAGGTGAAAACAGATTGAAAAACATTCTCAGGTATATCTATGATGCAATATCCTATGATCTGACCATTTTTTTTAATATTGTGAGCAATGGTCATGCAAAAGGTTTTGCCAAAAGAAGATGTAAAATGATTGGGATATACAACCATGCTGTCACTTCTGTTAAGCTCACGGAAAATTCCCCAATCCGAATGTTTTTGAACATCGTACATTTCAGGTAAAAATGAGGTACTAAGATTAAAAGAACCGTCAGCTTTGATCACATGCATCGTAACACCCTTTGCCTTACCTGCCAGAAGTATATACATCTTTTGATATAGCTTTGTACGTTTCTGTTCAAAATCTTCATGGGAAGTCAATATATCAATGACTTCTTCATCTAAGGAAAAATAGGATATGGCCATTTCGTATTCTTCAATCGTATGTTCCAAATTAGTCATAGAATTTTCCAATATGGTATTGGCTTGCCGTTTCAAATCAACCATGAAATTTCGGAAAGAAAAAGTATATGCCAAGATGCTAAATGAAAGAACGGGAACAATACTGATCACCGCAAAACTGATATAAAGTTTGGCAAAGAAACTAAGATGAATTTTTCGATTTAATTCTTTCATTTTTCTCATCTTGAACACCTTTCATTTTTATACTATTATTTTATTGTACTATATTTAATAAGCCCCGTCTACTTTTCAATATTTAGAAAAAGGAGTAGTCCATAGGGCTACTCCTTCTAAATTACAGAAACTTTACCTTTACTGATGATGCTGAATAGCAGTAAGGACAGGATTGTTGTAATAGTTAAGATAGATGCAAGGGCTGCCGCCGTACCAAAGCTTGCACGAACAACTTCAGTATAAATTGCTACAGAAATCGTTGCAGTTTTACCACTATATAACATAATACTGGAACTTAACTCGTTAATACTGGTAATCCAGCTTAAAATTGCTCCTGATATTACTCCTGGCGCCATCATTCTTGCTGTAATTTTAAAGAATGTTTTCATTGGAGAAACACCCAGATTGATGGAAGCTTCTTCAATACTTTGATCAATCTGATACAACATAGCACTACTGGATCGAATGGTATAAGGCATTTTTCTTACTATATACGCAATGATCAAAATGGATGCTGTACCTGAGAGAATCAATGGGGGCTTATTAAATGCTACTAATAAACTAATACCAAGAACCGCACCTGGAATAACGTAAGGGAACATAATTAACAAGTCTAAGATGTTTGTAACTTTGTCTTTTCTCTTAACTGTAAGATAAGAAATGAGCATTCCAAGTACTACCATAATTACGATTGCAATGGTTGAATATACGAAAGTATTGGTAATGTTTTTAGAAAGTTTATAGAAGATTTTTTCATAACTTTCTAAGCTAAATCCTTTAACAAAGATAGGACCATTGGTTTTGATGAAGGAAGTAACCACTACCACGATTTGAGGTAAGAATGCAACAAAAGATATAAACATACAAATGGCCGTTAATAAAATTCTTTTTCCAGTAGATAGTTCTTCAACAATAGGGGGGCGTAATGCTGTCATAACATAATTTTTACGTGATACAGCGTATTTTTGAATAAGAAGTACAGTGGTTGAGCATAGTACGATTATTACACTGAGTGCTCCAGCCATATTGGCGTTACCGCCCATCTCACTCATATACTCTTCATATACAAGAACCGGAAGTACTTTATAACCTTCACCAATAAGCATCGGTGTACCAAAGTCAGCTAAGGATGACATAAATACCATAATTGCTCCTGCTGTCAGAGTTGGCATGATAACTGGTATGGTAATTGTCCAGATTCTTTTGAGCTTACTGGATCCAAGATTTTCAGCAGCTTCTTCTAATGATCTGTCGATACTGGACATCGCACCGGAAACATACAGATACACATAAGGGAAGAATTTAAGTGTAAACACCAGTACGATACCACCGAAGCCGTAAATTGGAGGTACAGTAATTCCTATCTTAGCAAATAAACTAGTAACAAAACCGCTTCTTCCAAACAACATAATCCAGGAATATGCTCCGATAAACGGCGGAGACATAAGGGACATAATAATCAAGATATTGATCAATTTTTTCCCATAAATATTATAACGGGTTGTAATATATGCCATTGGAAGACCTATAATAACTGAAAAGAGGGTAGCAAAAAACGAAACGGACAAACTGTTTTTCAAAGTTCTATTGTAGTATTTCTTACTAAAGAATGTTGCATAATTTTGTAAAGTAAACCCTCCGTCTTTAGTTAAAAAACTACGATAAAGAATGGAGAAGAACGGATAGATCATAAATACAAAGAATAATATGATCGATAACCACTTTACAATATTCCAAAAATTAAAATAGGATTTTAAAGATTTCTTGCTAGTGCCTTCATATGTCATGAGAGCACCTCCGTTCCTGATGCGTTGAAAATACTAATCTTTTCAGTATCGAATGTCAAGCTCACTTTTTGTCCTGGTTTACGAACAAAATCAATATCCTTTGTATATTCATTGGCTTCTACAATTTGACCATTTGGAAGTTTAACTTCATAATTAACAAAGTCACCAAGGAAAGTATACAGACTGATTTCACCCTTTAATCCGTAAACGGAAGAATCGTTGATGATAAATTGCTCAGGACGTACTGACATCTTGATCGGACCTTCTGCTTTCTTTTTCAGCTTCATTTTGAATTCCATGCCTGCATCCAGTTGTATATGAGCAGTCATATCGTCATCCATTTTAACAATTTTTCCATCCATAAAGTTGGAAGTACCGATAAATCCTGCTACGAAAAGATTCTGAGGTTTTTTGTAAATCATTTCAGGGCTGTCGATTTGCATTACTTTACCTTTATTAAGAATTGCTATTCTGTCGGAAATTGCAAGAGCTTCTTCCTGGTCGTGGGTAACATATATAGTAGTAATGTTAAGATCCTTTTGAAGTTTTCTGATGATTGTTCTCATTTGAACTCTTAATTTTGCATCCAGATTGGAAAGAGGTTCATCCATCAACAGAACACTTGGACGGATTACAATAGCACGAGCCAACGCTACACGCTGTTGTTGTCCTCCCGAAAGTTCAGATGGTTTTCTGTCCTTGAGATTTTCAATCTGAACTAATTTCAATGCTTCCATAACTCTTGGAGTAATTTCTTCCTTTTTTACCTTTCGCGCTTTTAACCCATAAGCAACATTATCAAATACTGTCATATGAGGGAAAATCGCATAATTCTGGAACACCATACCGATGTCTCTTTTATGTGCTTCTATATTATTAATCACTTTATCATCAAATAAAATTCTTCCCTCTTCAATAGAGTTGAATCCTGCGATCATACGAAGCAATGTGGTTTTACCGCAACCAGATGGTCCAAGCAAAGTAAAAAATTCTCCCTGTTGGATATCGCATGAAATATGGTCTACTGCGACAAAGTCACCATATCTTTTTACTACATCATCAATTTTAACTGTATGACTCATTTTCTCGCCCCTTTATTATGTGATTTTTCCTTTTAAACGTGCCGCGCAGGCAATGAAAAGATATCTTTTCCCACCTGCGCGGCATTCAAATACTCTCTGTTAAAAATCCCCGTTTCATCAATACTATTATTGAACGATAATTTCCTTCCATTGATTCATGATGTTTTCTTTTTGAGAGGACGCCCAATCGAAATCATAATCAACCATTGGAATTTCGGACATTGGAGGAAGTCCTTCTGGTGGATTAGTATCTGTTCTTACTGGTCTTCTTCCAAAGTCAGCAGCCATCATGCTTTGGCATTCTTTACTTAATACAAAGTTCAAGAAAATCTCTGCATTTTCTTTGTTTTTAGAACCTTTAACCAATGCAATACCATCTGGAACTGCAGATGTTCCTTCTTTTGGATATACAATACCTACATCTGCACCAGCCTGAACATATTTGATCGCTTCTTTTTCGAGAGTTAAACCAACCGCATATTCTCCGTCTGCAACTTTCTTATAAACGTCTCCAGAGGATGAAAGAATTTTCCCGTCTAAGTTTTCTACGAATTTTTCGATGAATTCCCAACCTTTTCCGTCATCTTTACCAAATGCAGTTAACATTGTGCAAAGAATTGTGTAGGATGAACCGGATTTTGCAGGGTCAGCATAAGCAATTTGTCCTTTGAATTTTGGATCAGTAAGATCTGACCATCCTTGTGGTACATCACTTTCAGCAACAAGTTTCTTATTGTACATGATAACCATAGGAAGTGGTGATTCACCTGTCCACATATGATTTGGGTCAACATATGCTGCATCAATGTTTGCCATATCTTCTGGTGTAAATGGTTCAAAGTATTCTGTGTATGCTGCTAAAGAGTCAGCTCCGCCACCCCAGAAAACGTCACAAAGTGGGTTTGCACTTTCAGCTTCGATTCTCTTTAAAAGTTCTCCTGTTCCTGCAGCAACTAAGTCTACAGTAATACCAGTTTTTTCTTGGAATTCTTTAATTCCAGCATTTAATGGTTCAGCAGGGTGTGGTGAATAAACTGTAACATGTTTAGAACCATCACCTGTGTTTGAAGTGTCTTCTTTTTGAGTAGTTCCTTCAGTTGTTGATGGTGTTGAAGGTTGTCCTTCTTGTGTTTGTTTGTTACCACCGCAACCTACCATGGTTGTAGCAAGCATCATAACTGCTAATAACATACTTAAAAACTTTTTCTTCATTGCGTATCTCCTCCAAACTTTTTTTAGTTTTTGTGTTGCTTTTCATAAATTTATTATTGCTTATTACGCATTTATTATTACATTTACTGAAGATAAATACAACGTGACAAATCTGAACTTTTGTTTAGAATTTAGTCATGATGTATAAAATAAGCTATTTTTCATATGATATTTATGCATTTTGACTATAAAATGGATGCTCTGGAATGACCTATGCCTTGAATTATAAACATAGCTGTGCTAGAATGACACGAGTAAAATATGCAATGTGGGAGGAATGACCATGATAAAATTTGGAACAGGTGGATTTCGCGCCATTATAGGTGAGGATTTCACAAAAGAAAACCTTGAGTTGATTGCTAAGGCTCTCTCTCAAATGATTTTTCAGGATGGAGTATCGGACAAGCCAGTAATTATTGGATATGATAGACGTTTTTTATCCGATCTTGCTGCACAGTGGATTTCCAGTGTATTCGCAGCAGAAGGTATTACTGTGCATCTTATAGATTTTAATGCTCCTACCCCCATGATTATGTTTCAGGTAAAAGAAGAACAGGCTGCCTATGGAATTGCTGTTACAGCCAGCCATAATCCTGCCGAGTATAATGGTGTCAAAGTTTTTACCTCTGGTGGACGTGATGCTACTGAAAAAGTTACCGACAGAATAGAAAATGAAATAGCAAAAATTAATAAAAACGAAATCTCAAGAATGGATTTTTCTAAAGCTTTAAAAGCAGGATTAATTAAAAGAATTAATCCACAAAATGCATATATAGACAGTATTTTAAGTCTGATTAATATTGAAGCTATTAAAGACAGAGGACTCCGTATTCTCTTAGACCCCATGTACGGTGTAAGTAAGACAACTCTTCAAACCATTCTAATGACTTGCCGCTGTGATGTAGAGGTCATCCATGACCGCCATGATACCCTCTTTGGTGGCAGACTTCCCTCCCCAAGCAGCGACACTCTTGCCCACCTCTCACAATTGGTTGTAAAAGGTGGCTATGATCTTGGTATTGCTACCGATGGTGATGCTGACAGAATAGGTTTGATTGATGCCAACGGTACCTTTATTCATCCCAATGACATATTAGTGCTATTATACTATTATCTCCATGAATTTAAAGGATGGAAAGGCGGAGTGGTTCGCAATATTGCTACTACACACTGTCTTGACAAGATGGCAGAAGCTTTCGGAGAAACATGCTATGAAGTGCCTGTAGGATTTAAGCATATTTCCTCCAAAATGGAAGAAACCGATGCAATCATCGGGGGAGAGTCCTCAGGAGGATTGACCGTAAAAGGCCATATTCGCGGAAAAGACGGTGTATATGCCGGTGCACTGCTCACCGAAATGTACAGTGTTATAGGGAAACCTCTTTCTGAAATATTGAATGATATTCACAGCAAATATGGAAACTTCTTCATGAGCGAAGCGGATTTCCGCATGACTCAGGAACGTAAAGAAGAATTGCAAAAGCTCCTTTTTGAAGAAAAGAATGCTCCTGATTTCGGTCTTGAAATTGAAAAAGTTTCCTATCTCGACGGATTTAAAGTTTACTTCAAAAATGGCGGATGGATTATCTGCAGATTTTCCGGAACTGAACCAGTTCTTCGTATTTTCTCTGAAATGAGTACTCAGGAAGAAGCAGATCGTATTAATAAAATCTTTCAAGACTTCTTACATCTGTAAAAATAAAAATACTTCGCATCCTCTGATGCGAAGTATTTTTATTTTATTTATTTTTTTATGTCTATTTTTAATCCCAATTCTTCCAGCTGCTTTTCAGTAACTGTTCCAGGCGCCTCTGTCATCGGACAAGAAGCATCTTTTACTTTCGGGAATGCTATAACATCTCTTATACTATCTTCCTGTGCCATAAGCATAACCATTCTGTCCAGACCATAAGCCAGACCTCCATGAGGAGGTACCCCATATTTAAACGCATTCATTAAAAATCCAAAATTTTCGTAAGCAGCTTCCTTGCTAAATCCTAATGCAGCAAACATTTTTTCCTGAATATCTCTTTGATAAATACGGATACTTCCACCGCCGATTTCTACTCCATTAAGGCAAATATCATATGCCTTAGCCCTTACTTTTCCAGGATCGGTATCCAGCAATTCTATATCTTCGTCCATAGGCGAAGTAAAAGGATGATGTTTTGCAACAAATCTTTGCTCCTCTTCATCCCATTCAAGAAGTGGAAATTCTGTTACCCATACAAAGGAATACTCATCTTTCTTTGTTAAGCCTAAGCGCTTAGCAACTTCTAAGCGAAGATTGCCAAGGACATCGTATACTACAGAATTTTTGTCTGCACAGAAAAGCAAAAGGTCTCCATTTTCTGCATCCATAGCTTTTAAAATTGCTTGTACGGTTTCCTCAGATAAAAATTTCGTAAAGCTGGATTTTAGTGTTCCATCTTCATTAACCGCAATCCACGCAATACCTTTAGCTCCATAGGTCTTTCCTACTTCAACCAAAGAATCTATTTGCTTTCTTGGGAAGTTACCGCATCCTTTAGCATTGATGCCTCTGACGCTTCCCCCATTTTCGATTGCATCAGTAAATACTTTAAAACCGCTATCCTTAGCTATGTCGGAGATATTAACCAATTCAAGTCCAAAGCGAATATCCGGTTTGTCACTGCCAAAACGATCCATAGCTTCCTGATAAGTTAATCTCGGAATAGGAAGAGGAATGTCTATATTGATCGCTTCTTTAAATACCCTTTGAAGCAATCTTTCATTAACATCAATAACATCATTCACCTGTACGAAAGATAATTCCATATCGATTTGAGTAAATTCCGGCTGCCTGTCTGCTCTTAAGTCTTCATCTCTGAAGCATCTCACAATCTGGAAATATCTATCAAACCCTGAAACCATTAAAAGCTGCTTAAAAGTCTGTGGAGATTGCGGAAGTGCATAAAAACTTCCCTGGTGAACACGACTGGGTACAAGATAATCCCTTGCCCCCTCCGGTGTACTTTTTGCCAACATAGGTGTTTCTATTTCTAAAAAACCTTCACCGTCTAAGAATCTTCTTACTGATTGAGTAACTCTGTGTCTAAGCATAATGTTTCTTTGCAAATCCGGTCTTCTAAGATCCAAATAACGATACTTAAGGCGAAGATCTTCTTTTACTGCACTGTTTTCTTCTATGGCAAAAGGAGGTGTTTCTGCCTCTGACAATATACGGAGTTCCTTTGCAAGCACTTCTACATAGCCTGTTTCCATATTGGGATTAACACTTTCTCTTTGACGAACGGCCCCTCTTACGGCAATAACAAATTCACTCCTAAGAGTCTCTGCTTTTTTAAACCCTTCCCCATCTACATCATTTTCATCAAATACAACCTGCAAAAGTCCGCTTCTGTCTCTTAAATCAATAAATATTAAGCTTCCTAAATTTCTTCTTTTTTGTACCCAACCCATTACTACTACTTCGCTGCCAATCAAATTTTCTTTGACCTGGTTACAGTAATGGGTTCTCTTAAGTCCTGCCATTGATTCTCCCATAATAAACCTCCTATATTCTAATGATTAAATAAATAGTCCCTTTATGTTCACAAGTTTTTTTATTCATTCTTTTTACAAAGTTCTGCTACAACTTCTACGATATCATCAAGAAGAACTTCTGTTTGCTCTTTGGTTTCCATATTCTTAATAACAGCTTTTCCGGTATTGATTTCATCGTCTCCCAGGATCATAGAATATTTTGCGCCTATTTTATCCCCATATTTCATCTGAGCTTTTACACTTTTTCCTAGATGGTCTGCCTCTGCGGATATACCTGCCCGGCGAAGTTGGTATACAAAATGATGTGCTTTAATTAATGCCTTCTCTCCTATGGAGCCTATGAAAATATCTCTGGAGGGAACGTATTCCTTTTTCCCCTTCTCAGCTTCTGATACCAACAATAGTCTTTCCAGTCCTACGGCGAAGCCAACCGCTGGAGTGGAAGCGCCTCCCAACTCTTCTACCAGATTGTTGTATCGGCCTCCTCCGCAGATGGTTCCCTGTGCACCTATATCTGTAGAAATAAATTCAAATACGGTTCTCGTATAATAATCTAAACCTCTTACAATGCCCGGATCGACAGTATACTCTATTCCCATTTCATCAAGTAAAGTTTTCACCATTTCAAAATGATTTTTACATTCTTCCCCTAAAGAATCCAGTACTGTAGGCGCATTGGCCACAATCTTTCCACAGTTTTCATTTTTACAGTCCAGAATCCTCAGTGGATTTTTCTCAAATCTTTCTCTGCAGGTTGGGCAAAGATGATCCAAATTTTCTCCAAGATATACTTTTAACTTTTCATTGTACTTCTTTCGGCATTCCGGACCTCCCAGACTGTTGATATGCAGTTTTACCTTGGATATCCCCATTCTTCTTAAGAGTTCTGCTGCAACCGTAATGACTTCTACATCTGCAGTTGGAGAATCGGCTCCAATAAATTCAACTCCAAACTGATGGAACTGTCTCATTCTCCCTGCCTGAGGTTTTTCATATCTGAAAGCAGGAGTAATATAATATAACTTTGTGGGCTGAATATCTGCATACATTTTTTGCTCCAGATAAGCTCTGACTGCACCAGCTGTGCCCTCCGGCTTTAAGGTAATATTTCTCCCTTTTTTATCCTGAAAACTGTACATTTCCTTTTGGACGATATCTGTTGTCTCTCCTACGCCTCTTTGGAAAAGCTCTGTATGCTCAAATATTGGAGTCCTGATTTCTCCATAGCCAAAATCCTTACATAATTCCCTTATAATTTGTTCCATTTCCTGCCAAGCATTAACTTCACTTCCAAACAAATCCTTCGTCCCACGAGGTGCTTGGGTCAACATAAAAATCCCTCCTTAATCATTTAACCTTCTATACCCTGTTCTAACGTTTCACAACACTGTACAACCTCGTACAATAAAAAATCCGTCCATGACAAAAAACTTTGTCAGGGACGGAAGTTTTCTTCCGCGGTGCCACCCTGCTTGAACAGCATTCCTCTTATGAGTTTTATAACGGTAACAAACCGTACAATCCTACTTTGGTTTCAGATTGTCACTCAAGGATGTCCTTCAAATATTTGTTCTTTAAAAGCTCTCAGCCAAGGCTTTTTTTTCTGTAAAAGAAAACAAATATTCTACTCTTCCTCTCAGCGCTTTAATATATTGCTGTCATATATTGCAATTTTCTTATTACATTTTATGCATATTAAAAATCATTGTCAAGGTCTTTCAGGCCCTTTTGCTTTCTTAACAACATCTCATCGATTCTGTTAATATATTCTTCAACATTTTTAACATTGGGAATCCGTTCAATCTTATTCGTCTTTGGGTCCACCACTTTTGTAATGGCTCCTGCCCCTAATGCTAAAATGGTCTCTTTTTCTTCCATGATTTCAATATTGTACACCGATTCTTTTCCCGGTTTGCAATAACCTACATTCTCAAAATTACCCAGCATGTTTTTTTGCCTGTAAAGATAATAGGGTTCCATCCCCATGTCATAAGCCCCTTGACTGGTGATCGATATCATTTCTTCTATTTCATCAGCTTGCGTCAAGGTATATTCCTCTAAGGATTCTCTCAGTCGTGAAGCCCGCTTAATCGCCATTGTATGCACTGTAATACTGTCAGGATCCAACGCTTTGATCTTATCCATAGTATTTTTAACATCCCGGGGACTTTCTCCAGGTAAACCTATAATCAAATCCATGTTGATATTGCTATGACCAATTTCCCTTGCCCAGCTAAAAACTTTTACAATGTCTTCAGTGGTATGCTTTCTGCCAATGCGTAGCAGAGTTTCTTCGTTCATGGTCTGAGGATTAATAGAAATTCGGCCGACATGATACTGCTTAAGGAGTTCCAGTTTTCTTTTTGTAATCGTATCAGGTCTTCCGGCTTCTACAGTAAATTCCTCTGCATCCTTCACATTAAAATGCTGATTAACCAGCATTAGTAACCTCTCTAATTGTTCTTCATTTAATGAGGTAGGTGTACCGCCTCCAATATAAATGCTTCTTATTGTCTTAGAACTGCTGTACTTTCCTCCAAAGGCAATTTCTTTTTCTAAGGCCTCAAGATAAGCCTCCACCTGCTGTTCTCTATGATCTATGGCATAAGAAGTAAAAGAACAGTACAAACATCTAGTAGGGCAAAAAGGAATCCCTATGTATATACTGATCTCATCTGCTTTATTTTTTTCCAATATGCCTCTTTCTTTCTCCGCTACTTTTATCATCAGTTCCACTTTATCTTCTCTGATGTCATAGAACTCTAACAATTGTTTTTTGATGCGTTCCTTAGGAATATTGTTCTCAAACATCTCATGAACAATTTTTGTAGGCCTTATGCCAGTTAAGAATCCCCAAGGCATTTTTACTCCAGTAAATTCGCAAAGAACCTGGTAAAGGGTACGAATCAAAAGCTGTTTGGTATACTTTTGATCCTCATTTCCCAATTCTTCTTTAAAACTTACAAGATTATCCCCTTCATAAATTTCAGCTCTGCAAAGATTGCCTTTTAAAATACTTCTGATGCTTGCATCTTTAATATATCCTGTATAAGGCTTTATGATATTTTCAATTTCGTAATGATATTCATGTCCTACTAATTCTATATCCACCATGTTTATACATCCCAGCCGTCTTCATTTAAGTATGGATTCTCTCTTTTTTCAGAGCCAATGGTTGTGGAAGCTCCATGTCCCGGATAAACTGCAACATCTTCCGGAAGAATCAAAAGCTTCTTCTTAATACCAGTCACCAAAAGGTGAAAATCTCCTTTGGGAAAATCAGTTCGTCCAATGGAATTTTGGAACAAATTATCTCCCGAAAAAAGAACTTCATGATTTTCTTCATAGTAATTTACTCCGTCCATAGTATGTCCGGGCGTATGAATCACTTTAAATGTTAGATTTCCAACTTTGATGAGCGCTCCATCGGAAACAAACTGATCGGCAGTTTTCGTAAATCCCCTGTGAGCAAAGGCACCGGAAAGATTAAGGCTGGGATCATTTAAGTATTCTCTGCCTTCTTCGTGGATGACAACCTCTGCACCAGTGAATTCTCTTACCTTGTCCAAAGCCCCTATATGGTCAAAATGGCCATGGGTTAAAAAAATATACTCTATATCCAGATTTTCCTTCTTGATTGCTTCAATAATTTTACTTCCCTCTGCACCTGGGTCTACTACCACACCTTTTCCGGTAGTTTGATCTCCCATGATATAGCAGTTTACACCCATCATTCCTACGGTAATCACTTTGAAAATCATACAGGTTCTCCTTCTTTAAAAGGTTTTATCACTGTCAATTAATATGGTTACAGGTCCGTCATTTAATAAACTCACTTCCATGTGGCTTTGAAATTTGCCTTGCTCTGTTTTAATTCCTGTTGCTTTTGCCTTTTCAACAAAAGTATTGTAAAGTTTTTCGGCCACAACAGGGGGAGCTGCCTTCGTATAACTGGGGCGCTTCCCTTTTCTGGCATCTCCGTATAGCGTGAAATTAGGAACAATAAGAAGCTCGCCGTTTACATCTTTAAGTGACAGGTTCATTTTGCCTTCTTCATCTTCAAAAATCCTTAAATGAATGATTTTATCAATCATATACTCCATGACTTTTTCGTCATCTGACTCCTGCATTCCAAGAAGAACCAATAGCCCTTTTCCTATTTCACCAATAATATTTCCATCAACTTTAACATTTGCCTGAGCTACTTTTTGTACAACTGCACGCAATGTCTTACCTCCTAAGTAGTCACTCGTATGATATCATTTATTCCAGGAATGTTCTTAATCTTCTTGGTAATAACCTCTAATTGCTGTACCCCGCTAATCTCTATCGTGATATTAAAGATAGATTCATGGTTTTTATTCGTTCTGGCATTCAGTGCCTTAACAGGGATCTTTTCTTCTGTAAGCACCCTGGAAATATCAATGAGCATGCCCATTCTGTCTTCGCCGATCACTTTTATTTCTGTTTGATAGGTTCTGTTTTTCGTATCCTGTTCAGCAACATACCATTCTGCATCAATTAAGCGATTTTTATCTTCGTCGCTTAAATGAATGATATTAATGCAATCGGTTCTGTGAATGGATACTCCTCTGCCTCTTGTAATAAACCCGACAATTTCATCTCCTGGGACAGGATTGCAACATTTTGAAAAGCGTACTGCCACATCTCCTACGCCTTTTACAACTATACCGCTTTTTGACTTTTTAATTGGTTTTTTAGATTCTTCCTGTGGAACAACAATAGTTTCTTCTGTGATCTGTTTCTTCTGCTCTTTTTGATATTCTTCATATAATCTATGAATGACTTGACCTTCTTTAAGACCTCCATGGCCTACAGCCGCGCACACTGCATCCCAATTCTGAAAACCATATTTTCTTAAAACCGATTCTATTCCTTCCGGCTTTAATAAATCGTTTAAATTGAGACCCCTTCTCTTAGCATCTTTTTCCAGCATTTCTTTTCCGCGAATAATATTCTCTTCTTTGAATTCCTTTTTAAACCATTGATTAATTTTTGTTTTTGCCTGAGAACTTTTGACATTCTTAAGCCAATCTCTGCTGGGACCTCTTGAATTCTGAGAAGTTATGATCTCAACTCGATCGCCATTTTTTATCTGATAGTCAAACGTAACGATTTTACCATTTACCTTAGCTCCTACCATCTTGTTTCCAACGGCACTGTGAATGGAATATGCAAAATCAATCGGAGTGGAACCATAGGGCAGGCTTATTACATCTCCTTTAGGCGTAAAAGCGTATACCTGGTCATTAAATATATCTAAGTCCAGTCTGAGGGCATCCATGAATTCTTTATTGTCTGACATTTCTCTCTGCCATTCAAGAATTTGTCTGAGCCATGCCAATTTTTCTTCCGTCTTATCCTGAGATTTGTCCTGATTTTTGCTTCCCTTTTTACCTTCTTTATATTTCCAATGGGCAGCAATCCCGTACTCCGCTGTACGATGCATTTCCCAGGTCCGAATTTGAACTTCAAAAGGTTCTCCTTCTGGACCTATAACGCTGGTATGAAGAGACTGATACATATTGGGTTTTGGCATTGCAATATAGTCTTTAAATCTTCCCGGTATCGGCTTATACATTTCATGTACAACACCAAGCACCCCATAGCAGTCTTTAACTGAATCAACGATTGCCCGAACAGCAAATAAATCATAGATTTGATCCAGTGTTTTGTTCTGACTTACCATCTTTTTGTAAATACTGAAAAAGTGTTTTGGCCTTCCTTCAACAGTGGCCTTAATACCTGCCTCATCTAATTTTTTCTTAACCTGCTCAATAATTTTTTCTACATATTCTACCCGTTCAATACGCCTTTTAGCAATTTTCCCCACCAGATCGTAATAAGCTTCCGGTTCCAGGTATCTTAGTGCTAAATCATCCAGCTCCACTTTAATCTTGGAAATACCAAGTCTATGTGCCAGAGGAGCGTATATATGCAGGGTCTCATAAGCCTTTTCTTTTTGCTTTTCTGGGGACATGAAGCGAAGTGTTCTCATATTGTGAAGTCGATCAGCAAGCTTGATTAAAATAACTCTTATATCCTGAGCCATTGCTAAAAACATTTTTCGATAATTTTCAGCCTGAATTTCTTCTTTTTGCATCTCTTTATTACCGGTAGAAAATTCTATCTTTCCTAATTTGGTTACTCCTTCTACCAGTCTTGCAATTTCTTCGCTAAAAAGCCTCGATATATCTTCGAAAGTATAATCCGTATCTTCAATAGTATCATGGAGAATTCCCGCAGTTATGGATTCCAAATCTAACTCCAGCTCAGCTAAAATAACTGCTACTTCCAATGGATGTATAATATAAGGCTCTCCTGATTTACGGTATTGATTTTTATGCGCTTCCTTGGCGAGTTTATAGGCACGCTCAACCATGGATAAATCATTGGAGGGATGATAGGATTGAATTGTGCGTATTAACTTTTGGTAAATCGCTTCGTCGGGCATATTTTTCCCCCATTCGTAATATATAAACATATTTCCTTTATTATAGTCATTCTCTACTATAAATGCAACATTCTCAAAAAAAAGAAACTGAACTGTCAAGCCATTCCTTACAGGTGTCCATTAAATATTAAAAAGATTAAAAGGATATTCTGTCGGATTGGATTCGAAGCTACATAATTGACCTGTTTTTGGATGATTAAATGTTAATCGCCATGCCCAAAGGGCAAGTTGAGTCCATTCTTTTTTCTTTACAAATATCGGATTATATTTATGATCTCCCCAGAGGGGCAATTGCTTGTTTGCAAGCTGAACACGAATTTGGTGATGTCTTCCGGTTTTCAGTTTAATTTTTAAAAGGCTTAAAACAGTTTCTTCTGCAAGTACACTATTTATATAGGTGTATTCAAGAATTGCTTCTTTTGCTCCTTTAACGCCTTCAGGAACTACCTTTGATACATTCCTGGCTTGATTTTTCAGCAGATAATCTCTGATTTCTTCGTGCTCTTTATCGGGTTTCCCACATACTACAGCCAGATATTCCTTTTTGAAGCTATGGGCCTTCATCTGCTCTGACAATTTTGCATTGGCTTCTTTGGTCTTCGCAAATACCATAAGTCCGCCAACAGGCCTGTCCAGTCTGTGTATAAGTCCCAAGTAAGGGTTTCTGGCCGCAGGGTATTTCTCTTTCAGATGATCCTTAACTAAGCTCATCAAATCTGTGTCTCCGGTTTTATCTTGTTGGGAAGGAACTTTAGGAGGTTTTTCAACCACAATGATATGAGGATCTTCATATAACACTTTGATATCCATAGTCTTCTCCTTTTTTTGAAAGTATAAACTTTTGTTGAAAAAATAATGGAACGCATATATGCGTTCCGAAAAATTAGTATTTTATAATGGACTCTACACTGTAGTCTTTTAAGGCATCTCTGCCCTTTAAAAATTCCAATTCAATCAAATATACCAGTTTGACTACCTTTCCTCCAACCTGCTCAATTAAATCAATAATGGCTTTTGAGGTTCCGCCGGTTGCCAGTAAATCATCTATGATCACTACTTTTTGGCCAGGTTGAATCGCATCAATATGCATCTCAATGGATGCTGTGCCATACTCTAAATCATACTCTTTTTCCACAGTTTTATAAGGCAATTTTCCCTTTTTACGCACAGGAATAAATCCTTTGTTCATGTTATATGCCAAAGGAACTCCGAAAATAAATCCTCTGGATTCTGGTCCCACAATGAGATCAAAATCCACTCCATCCAATTTATCCATCATTTGATCAATAGATTCTTTTAATGCTTCAGGACTTTGCAAAACAGGTGTTATATCTCTGAATATAATACCTTCTTTTGGAAAATCCAATACATCTCTTACTATTTGCTTTAAATCCATTCTACTTCCCCCTCTGGTTCTCTTCAAATATTTTACCCCATCGAATCATTTTTTGAAGTACTTTAGAATCTTCTAAAGATACTTTTTTATTCGAAAGGACCTGGAAAAATATATGATCATGATCAAAATTGTAATACATTAAGCCTAATTCTTTAAAAACATCCATACATAGCAATATCTTAAATTCATTCATCTTGGCTGCCTTATTGCATTCTTCCAAAAGATGATCCAAGTATACAGAACGAATGTTTAAACTTTCAAGCAATTTTATATGTCTGTATAAAACTGCAAAATCCTGACGATCAGGAATCAGTGATTTTATTTCATCCCGGTGAATTACATCGCTTTTCTCAACCCAATACAGAGTATCCACTTTTTTCTTAATTAAATCATACTCTGAACGGCTCCATAATGGGTCGTAAAGTACCACCTTCTCGTATCCATCAAAATCAATTTGCTCAATAATAGGATTAACAACGATATCGTATTGATTTTTTGAGCCACAATTATTAGTATACCAAACTTTTGGCTTTTTGTTAAATAGATTTTGATGATTTTTAATTTCTTTCATAAGGTTAATTAAATTTGTCTTGGTATGCACTAAAATGAGAGTTTTTCTGCCATCAAGCAAATTTTCTGCTGAAAGCTTATATTTTATGTCTAAAGCAATAGACACATCTGTTGGCATAGCCTCTGTGTGCTTAAATAAATCATATAAAGACAAATAATAATTATAATGCATTTCATCTTCTTCAGTATATTTCAAGTCCTTAATCAAAAGCTGAGGTTCTGTAACCTGATTCCACTCATTGATTTCCAAAGCAACAACAGCAGAAATTTTCCGTCCAAAATGCAGATATTTACTGTAATCCCCCAGCCCAAAACCAATACCATTAACAGTTTTATAGGAGTCTGTAAAAACAATCTTTAAATGATTTCCGTCTTTGCCTACAGGACGGATGCTTTGAATTTCCCCTTCCAGGGAAAACAAAGGCTGAGGATTCCCCACGCCATAGGGTTCCATCATAGTCAATTCCGAAACCAGTTCCAGATTAATGTCTTCCAGTTTGATATGAGCATCCAAATAGATTTTTGGTATTAAAGTCTCATCATCCATTATATTATTGGCGTATTCATTAATAAAAATTCTAAAATCATCAATATTTTCTGCAGGCATGGATAACCCTGCCGCCATTTCATGTCCACCGAATCTTTCAAGAAACTGACTGCTATTACTAAGCGCTTCAAAAATATTAAAACCCGTGACACTTCTTGCAGAACCTTTTGCCATACCATCTTCTATACACATTAAAATTGTAGGCCTATAGAATTTTTCCATAATTTTTGAGGCTGCGATCCCTATGACGCCATGATGCCATTTTTCAGAGGCTATGACAATCACCTTAGTATTTTCTAAGTCAAGTTCTTTCTCAATTAATTCCAGGGCTTCCTCCAGGATTTTTTGCTCCATCTCCTGCCTGCGCCTGTTCTCATCATTAAGCTCTTCAGCAATAGAAACTGCCACATTCTCATCCTGGGTAATAAATAATTCTATTCCTCTTTTTGCATCCCCTATTCTTCCGGCTGCATTTAATCTGGGAGCGATCCCAAAGCCTATAAGTCCTGCGGTGATCGGGCCTCCCTTATATCCTGACACCTTAAGGAGTGCTTTAAGACCTATGTTCCATGTATTAGGAATGCTTTCGAATCCTTTTTTCACAAAAACCCTGTTTTCATCCACTAATGATACCACATCTGCTACAGTACCTACCGCTACAATATCTATATATTTCCAAATACGATCTTCTACTCGAAGTTTTTGTGCCAATCCATGAATGAGTTTAAAGGTAACTCCAACCCCAGCTAATAATTTAAAAGGATAACTGCATTCTTTCTGCTTGGGATCGATCACAGCATAGGCTTCTGGCAGTTCACTCTGACATTCGTGGTGATCCGTGATAATAAGATCTATTCCTAATTCTTTCGCAAACTTTGCTTCATTCACAGCAGCAATTCCTGTATCTACTGTAATAATAATATCCGTACCACTGTCTTTAATCTTCCTGATAGCATCTATATTAAGCCCATATCCTTCTTCTATACGATCCGGAATATAATAGTCTACATTCCCTCCATTTTCTTTTAGAAACATGTAAAGAATTGAGGTACTGGTTATTCCATCCACATCATAATCCCCATAAATTGTAATTTTTCTTTTCAAGGCCATTCCTTCCAGAATTTTATCCACCGCTTTTTCCATATCTTTTAATAAAAAAGGATCATAAAGTCTGGAATAATCAGGATGTAAAAAGGACATCATATCATCAGCATTTTTTATTCCTCTGTTATTTAAAACTTTAGCCATTAACGCCGACACAGGCAATTGATCATTTTTATCTAAATCATTTTCGCTGTCGCCACGATACACCCATAAATTTTTTGATTGAATCATTTTATCCCTCCATAATCGCAGCTTTTATTATAACCCAAGCAGCGAAAAAAAGTCCACGAGATTTTCTTGTACCAAAATGCTATAGAATATGCTATAATGGTATTGCAATAAAATATAGGAGTGTTGATATGTCAGTAAAATATCAAGTAGGTCAAATTGTAGAGGGTACAATAAACAGTATTAAACCATTTGGAGCTTTTGTGACTCTGGATGAGTCCACCCAGGGATTGGTTCATATCTCCCAGGTGACACACGGTTATTTAAAAGATATCAATGAAGTTCTTTCCGTAGGAGATAAGGTGAAAGTTAAAATTGTATCCATCGACGCTCAAACGGGTAAGATTTCGCTTTCTATGAAAGATGCTGTTCCCAAAAAACCTGTTGAAAGTGCCCAATCAGCTGTTTCCGATAAAGACCGTCTGGAAAACATGCTAAAAGATTTTTTAAAGCATTCTAATGAACGACAAGCAGCTTTAAATAAGCGATATAATCGTCAGTAATCACAAAGACCTGCCAATTGGCAGGTCTTTGTGATTTTATTGTGTAATAAGAAAGTTGTCTTATCAGTGCAATCCTATGTCTTTTTCTTATGTGATTATGCAGTTTTTGCAATTGATTTCTTATGAAATTCATACCATAAAGGACTCGCAATAAAGATGGAAGAATAAGTTCCTGAAATAATCCCTACAATCAATGGAAGTGCAAATTCTTTTATAGATGGCACTCCAAGGAAATAGAGTACTGTTATAGTAAGCAAAGTTGTGATAGAAGTATTAATTGAGCGAACAATAGTTTGAGATATACTTCTGTTAACTAATCCTTCTAAATCACCTTTTTTAGCTACTTTTCTGTTTTCACGAATTCTGTCAAATATAACAATGGTATCATTGATGGAATAACCCACGATAGTTAAGATCGCTGCGATAAATGAATTATTTACTGGAACCCGTCCAATAGAATAAACAGCCAATACGATCAATACATCATGTATTAACGGCAGTACGGCAGCAAGACCAAATCTCCAGTCTTTAAATCGAAATGTAATATAAATCAGCATTAATATTGAAGATACAAGTAATGCCTGCAAAGCTTTTACCTGCATTTCAGTACTGATAGTCGGCGAAACATCATCTACATTTAACAAATCATTCATTCCGTCTAAATTATACTTTTCTTTCAGAGCATCATAGAGCTTTGTTCTTGTCGTAGCATCTATAGACTTTGTTTTAATGGATACCCCCTGGTCTCCAGAACGGGTAATCTGAGGACTTTCGTCTCCTGTAATCTCTATAACAATCGGCCGAATATCATTTGTAATATCAAAGTCTTGTCCAATATTAACTTCCATTACAGTTCCGCCAATAAATTCTACGTCAAAATTCAAAATTCCATTGCCCATCATAGCATTAATGGGCATTGCCAGCAATCCTGCAATAATAATAATAATTGAAATAGCAAACCAGGTTTTTCGTTTTTCTACTATATTCATTTTCTCGGCCTCCTTTTATTTCGCACCATAGAGTTTTGGATTTTTCAGCCCGAGATTGACGAACTGCTTAAGCATAATTCTTGTTACAACCAATGAAGTGAACATCGAAACAAGAATACCGATTCCCAAGGTTTGTGCAAAGCTTTTTATAAGCCCTGTTCCTATCCAGTACAATACACCAGCTGCAATCAATGTGGTAATGTTTCCGTCCAAAATTGCAGAAAATGCTTTACTAAATCCTGAATCCAAAGCAGCCCTTAAAGTTTTTCCTGCGCTTAATTCCTCTCGAATTCTGGCAAAAATAATGACATTAGCATCTACTGCCATACCAACGGATAAAATAATACCAGCTATACCTGGAAGTGTTAAGGTTGACTGCAGATAGCTTAAAATGATCACTACTGCCCCACAATAGAAAATCAAGGCTAAATCAGCAGCAAGACCGGGAACTCTATATACAACAAGCATAAAAATCAAAACTAAGATAATACCTATAAAGCCTGCTTTTAGGCTGGATTCCAGTGCACTTGCACCTAACTTTGCACCAACACTGTTGCTTTGAAGCGGAGTCAGTTTAAAAGGAAGGGCTCCTGCTTTAATTCTCGCAGCCAGTTCATCTGCTTCTTCTACAGTACCTACTCCATCTATGATGGCGTTGCCTTCAGTAATAACCGCATTGACTGTTGGGGCACTGATAATTGTATCATCAAGAGCAATCATAATCATTTGGCCAAGATATTTTTCCGTTGCTTCTGCAAAAGCTTCTTTTCCTTTGGAATTAAACTCTAAAGCAACAACGGCTTTTGTGATTCCATTATCGTTAACAACTTCTCTTCTGGCATCTTTTACTTCATTTCCTGTTAAAATAACTTCTCCTTCAGGGCTAATAAACTGCAACTGTGCTGTTGCACCAATATCTTCAATAGCCTTGTTAGGGTCTTCTACTCCGGGTATATCTACACGGATTCTTCTTGATCCTTCTCTTGCTACTTCTGCTTCTGTGTAATTGCCACGGTCCAATCTTCCCTGAATCATTTCAATTGCGGCACTCATCTCTTCATCGGTTGGATTTTCTTTATCGGCTTCATAGACAATATTTACTCCACCTTTTAAATCCAATCCCTGTCTTATATTTTGAGCGCCCAAAAAGTGATTTTCACCAATTCCAAAATAGGCTACTCCTCCTGTCAGTCCAATAAGAACGACAACTAAAATTAAAATCAATCCGCTCTTGACTTTCATTGTCTTTTCTCCCTTCATACAAAATACACAAATTAAATTATATGCTTTATCCCAGAGTTCGTCAATATTTTTAAAACTACTACGCTTTATTTTTTCACAAAATTTTACTGTTATGTATTTCGTTTGAAATTAAGGAATGTATTTGTTTGATTTTAAACGCTATAGGTCGGTCATAAAGACCGACCTATAGAAAATTTACTCCGCCAATTTTGCCTTTACATATAAAGCACATTCCACTCTTTTCTTTTCCAGCTCGCATCCAATTTTGTAAGTTTTACGAATATCTCTGTGAAATTGATAAGCATTGGCTGCACAGCCTCCGCTGCAATAAAATTTTGCCCAGCAGTTTTTACATTCATCTTTGGCATAAACATTGCAGGCCTGGAATTGCTTTTGCATAGGCTGATTCTGAATACCATCAAATACAGTTCCCATTTTAAATTCTTCTAATCCTACAAATTGGTGACAAGGGTACAAATCTCCCTCGGGAGTAACCGCCAGATACTCGGAACCAGAACCACATCCGGCAAGTCTTTTAGCAACACAAGGCCCCTGGGAAAGATCAATCATAAAGTGGAAAAAGTTAAAGCCTTGTCCTTCCTTCTTTCGCTTTACCAATTCTTTAGCCAGTTCTTCGTACTGTTCATATAACATTGGCAAATCTTCTTCCCGAAGGGCATAGGACATCTCTTTTGGCGCTACTACAGGCTCTACAGAAACCTGCTTAAAGCCTATATCCGCCAAATGCAGTACATCTTTGGCAAAATCAAGGTTTTCCCTGGTAAAAGTACCTCTTACGTAATAATTGGTTTGATTTCGGCTGTCAGCAATCTTTTTAAATTTAGGCACAACAAGATCATAGCTTCCTTTATGATTAATAGTATAACGCATTCTGTCATGAACTTCTTTTCTTCCATCAATGCTTAATACGACATTATGCATATGTTCATTGATATAAGCTTGTATATCATCATCCAATAAAACACCATTGGTAGTAATAGTAAACCGGAAATTCTTATTATGTTCTCCCTCAATGCTTCTGGCATAATCTACAATTTCCTTTACAACCTCAAAATTCATAAGAGGTTCGCCGCCAAAAAAGTCAATCTCTAAGTTGCGACGATTTCCTGAGGCCTGAATTAAAAAATCTATTGCTTTCTTTCCTACTTCCGCACTCATTAATGAACGCTGGCCTCTGTATTCCCCTTCCCCTGCAAAACAATATTTGCATTTTAAGTTGCAGTCATGGGCTATATGCAGACATAGGGCTTTAACGATAGGGTTTCTAGCCTGAAATTGACCCAAATAATCAACATACATATCCTCTGTATAAAGAAGCCCTTCATTTTCTAATGCTTCTATTTCTTCAATGGCTTCTTCTATCTGTGAAACATCATATTTTTCTTTATATCTTTGAATCAATTCATCTTTTGAATACTTTTGATAATCATCGACCAAGTCATAAACGATATCATCTACCACATGAACTGCGCCGCTGTATATGTCAAGAACGATATTCACTCCGTCCATGGAAAACTTATGTATCATGCTATCACTCCAATTTCTAATTTAATATCATTTATAGCAAGAAAGAGTTTCGCCCTCAAAACTCTCAAGCCGAACACGGTCGGCAAAGCCGGCAAAATACAACACGGGCGAGTGCGCATCTTTGCCCCGAGGGCTCTTTATTCATAGGAAAACCCAAAAGTTTCCTATACAATAAAAAAGCAGCGACTTAATGCCACTGCTAGGAATTAATTGTTTTCGCAAGATTGATTTGCTACGGTGCAAGATGTCTTACAAGCAGATTGACAAGATGTTTGGCATTCTCCACAGCCACCTTTTGCCATACTTTTCTTTAATGTAGCCATATTTAATGTTTTAATATGTTTCATTTTTTTGCCTCCTTCGCCTTAATTCGCCTCATTATAACATACTTAAAATTAATTGAAAAGGGGATTGGTTATTTTTTCACATTAATTCCGATCATGCCTCCTAGCGTTCCTCCAGCGCCTGCCATAATAAGAAACGTCGCAGTATTACGGCTCACCATGAATTTTTGATCAACTGTACTGGAAATAATAATTAAAATAACAGCATAAACAAGACCTGCTGAAAGTCCCCAAAGCCATCCCTTGGACGGCGCCCCTTTAGCGGTATCATATCCTGCTACCAAAACAGAAATGATCGTAGTAACGATTGCAATAGCAGGAATACTGCTCTCCGGCAAAGATGTATAGGTGAGCAGTAAGGCGGAACCAATAAAAGCGATAGCTGTAATCATATACGCAATTATATTCGCTTTTAAAAGAGTGATCATTCTCCATTCATTTACTTTATTTGCATTTACCTTGTTCATCGTTTGCGCAGGCTTATGGCTGCTTTTTACCATCTTCCCCCCCCCTTTATATTTACCCAATAATTCTTTCTCTGTACTATTGTACGATTTTAAATTATCATTTATGATAGAAACAGATTGATTTTGAAAGGTGGCTAGCAAAATGCAGTATATTGATCTTCATGTTCATTCCAATATATCTGATGGTACTCTAACTCCTAAAGAACTGGTTCATTATGCAAAGCAAAAAGGACTTCGTGCTTTTGCTTTGACAGACCATGACATCATAGACGGAATAGAAGAAGCCGTTCAAGAGGGTAAAGAACTGGGGGTTGAAGTGATTCCCGGAATAGAATTTGCAGCGGAATATAAAGATCGGGAAATTCATATCCTGGGATTATTTATTGATTATAAAAATCCTTATTTTGTTCAAAAATTAGACTGGATTCAAAATGCCCGAGTAAGAAGAAATGAAATCATGCTGCAAAAATTAAATGATATAGGTATCAATATTACTCCGGAAGATTTGCAGCAACGGGCTGGAAAAGATTTAATCACAAGAGCTCATTTTGGAAGAGCCATTTTTGAAAAAGGATATACGCAGACTTTAGAAGATGCCTTTCGTCTCTATTTAAGCCCAGGTAGTCCTGGTTATGTTAAAAGGGATGTCTTATCTCCCAAAGAATGTATAAAACTTATCCATGAGGCAAAAGGCCTGGCAGTGCTTGCTCATCCCACACTATACCATTTATCTGATGAAGAGTTAAACCATTTGGTGCAGTCCTTATGTGAAAATGGTTTGGACGGAATCGAAGCAATCTATTCTCTGTATTCAAAAGAACAAGAAAATCAGATTCGTTCTCTGGCACACCGTTACAACCTCCTCATAACTGGTGGCAGTGATTTTCATGGTACCAATAAAAAAGATATCGATATAGGAACAGGTAAGGGCAATCTTAAAATTCCCTATGAAATTTTAGAAGAACTGAAAAAGAAAATTACACAAAAATAAGAAAGTGCTGTTTGTGCACTTTCTTATTTTTATATAGATTTTACTTATTTTCTTTTTTATCGTCTTTTTTAACTTCTTCTTTTTCTTCTTTCTTAATTGCCATTTCAGGCTCTTTAATCGCTGCAATACTGCTTTTTTGTAAAGGAACTCTGATTCCCTTGTTTAAGCCTAATTCTATAATACATATATCGTTAACCATATCTACTATTTTGCCGTAAAGACCACCGGTGGTGAGTACGGTATCCCCAACCTTAACACTGTCTAACATTGCCTGAACTTCTTTTTCTCTTTTTCTTTGTGGCCTAACAATTAAAAACCACATAATTCCTATCAAAACAGCAAAATATAAAACCATCCCCAATATTGATCCAGCGTTCTTCCC
Source organism: Defluviitalea raffinosedens (assembly GCF_016908775.1). Lineage (NCBI taxonomy): Bacteria > Bacillati > Bacillota > Clostridia > Lachnospirales > Defluviitaleaceae > Defluviitalea > Defluviitalea raffinosedens. The sequence continues at coordinate 131,064 of NZ_JAFBEP010000002.1, forward strand.
AGTTGTAGCAGCTGTATCTGCCAAAACAAATAAACTATTCATCACTATTCCTCCTCTTTTTGCTTAAAGCCCTCTAATTTTTGTTTTTTATAAACGGCATAATTTCCATGATCCAATGCATCTCTTATTTCTTCCATCATGGTGTTGAAAAAGTACAGATTATGAAGAACACAAAGACGCATTCCGAGCATTTCTTTTGCTTTTAACAAATGCCGTATATAAGCTCTGCTATAGGTTGTACAAGTAGGACATCCGCATCCTTCTTCAATAGGTCTTTCATCTAATTCATATTTTGCATTAAAAAGATTGATTTTTCCCCTATTGGTATACACATGTCCATGACGGCCGTTTCGTGCCGGAAGTACACAATCAAAAAAGTCAATGCCTCTTTCTACCGATTCCAAAATATTTTCAGGGGTTCCCACACCCATCAAATAAGTAGGTTTATTCTGCGGAAGATAAGGTACGACTTCTTCCAGTATACGATACATTTCCGCATGGGTTTCTCCTACTGCTAGGCCTCCTACAGCATAGCCATCCAGGTCCATTTCAGAAATCACCTTGGCGTGCTCAATACGAATGTCTTCGTAAGTACCTCCCTGATTAATCCCAAAAAGCATTTGATTGGGATTAACCGTATCTTCCAGCTGATTTAAGCGGTCAAGCTCTGCTTTGCATCTTTTAAGCCACCTCGTTGTGCGGGCAACAGACTCTTCCATATAGCTTCTTTCAGCAGGATAAGGCGGACATTCATCAAAGGCCATCGCAATGGTAGAACCGATATTGGACTGAATTTGCATACTTTCTTCTGGTCCCATAAAAATTTTTCTTCCATCAATATGGGAGGAAAAATATACTCCCTCTTCTTTTATCTTTCTAAGAGACGTCAGTGAAAATACCTGAAAACCTCCCGAATCCGTAAGAATCGGTCTGTCCCATACCATGAATTTATGAAGGCCACCCAATCTTTTAATCACTTTATCCCCTGGACGAAGATGAAGGTGATATGTATTGGAAAGAGCCACCTGACATTTTACATCTTTTAAGTCTTTAGTGGACAGGGCTCCCTTAATCGCTGCAACCGTCGCCACATTCATGAACACAGGCGTCTGGATGATCCCATGGGGAGTATGAAATTCTCCTTTTTTTGCCCTTCCTTCAGTTTTTAACAGTTTATACATGCGTTCTTCTTCCTTTGTCATATTTTTTAGCGTAAGCCACAAGATAACAACTATGTCCCACTTGTGAAATAAAAATTTGGCCTATTGCGAACAAGGCGGACTTTTATATTTTACAAAAAACAGTGTACCGTGAAAAGCATTTTTTTTCAAGGGTTGATTATAATAAAAAAACAACTCCAAATAATAGGGAATAGATAATATAGTTGAAAAGATGTTAAAATAATGATACAATTTTCTAAAATTTTATCCTTGAAAGGAGGGATCCCATGGCAGGATCCATATTCGGAAAGCATTTTCAAATATCCACCTGGGGGGAATCCCATGGGAAAGCTCTCGGCGTTGTCATTGACGGCTGTCCTGCTGGCATTTCACTTTCTGAAGAGGATATTCAGAAAGATTTAGATAGACGAAAACCCGGTCAATCTCCTTTTTCCACTCCCCGTAAAGAAAGCGATAAAGTTGAAATTCTCTCAGGCGTATTCGAAGGAAAAACAACAGGAACTCCCATTTCCTTGATCGTATACAATACCAATCAGAGATCCTACGACTATTCAGAAATAGCCAAATGCTACCGTCCCGGTCATGCAGACTTCACTTATGATGAAAAATATGGGTTTAGGGATTATCGAGGAGGTGGACGTTCTTCCGGTCGTGAAACCACCGCAAGGGTTGCTGCAGGAGCCATTGCAAAAAAAATCCTTGCAGAATTCGGTGTAGACATTATGGCTTATACTCTCTCCATTGGCCCTGTTTCTATCGATCCAGCGAAGTTTAAGCGAGATGAAATATTTAACAATTTCCTGGCTATGCCGGATCAAGAAGCGGCAGAAAAGGCAGCAGCTTATCTCCATGAAATCAAAGAAAGAGAAGACTCTGCCGGAGGGATGATTGAATGTGTAGTCAATGGTCTTCCCAGTGGTGTTGGAGAGCCCGTGTTTGAAAAATTGGATGCAATGCTTGGAAAAGCCATCCTTTCAATCGGCGCCGTAAAAGGCGTAGAATTTGGCAGTGGATTTAATGCCGCCAGAATGACAGGCTGGGAAAACAATGACTTCTTTCAGTACGATGAAGAAGGGCACCTTACGAAATTATCCAATAATGCCGGTGGTATTGTAGGAGGCATCAGCGACGGTTTCCCCATTGTCTTTAGAGCTGCCATTAAACCCACTTCTTCTATTCACAGAATGCAGAAAACTGTTAATAAAGCAGGGCAAAACATAGAACTGCAAGTAGAAGGACGCCACGACCCAATTATCGTTCCCAGGGCTGTAATCGTGGTAGAAGCTATGACAGCTCTTACTTTGGTAGACTATCTGTTTGAAAGAATCTTTTCCAGAATTGATCTGATTAAAAAAGCGCTTTTATAAGAAAAAAAGTGCCTGTTTTCACATGAATATGTGTACAAACAGGCACCATTTTTATTTTATAAACATGGCATCTCCAAAGCTAAAGAATCGATATTTCATATCCACAGCAGTTTTATAAGCATTAAGAATAATTTCTCGGCTTGCCAGGGCAGATACCAGCATGATTAATGTAGACTCAGGAAGATGGAAGTTAGTAATCAGAGCATCAACGATTTTAAATTGATAGCCCGGATAAATAAAAATATCTGTCCAGCCGCTCTTTGCCTGAACCACTCCATTTTCATCCGTACAGGATTCCAGAGTTCTGCAGCTGGTGGTTCCCACGGCTATAATCCGTCCTCCATTTTGCTTGCATCGGTTGATTTTATCTGCTTCCTCCTGGTCAATCCAGCAGTATTCAGAATGCATTTTATGCTCCAATACATTTTCAACTTTTACAGGTCTGAAAGTTCCCAATCCCACATGGAGAGTCACATTGGCAATTTCTATATTCTTTTCTTTGATTTCTTCCAGTAACTCTTTCGTAAAATGAAGGCCAGCTGTAGGCGCAGCAGCCGATCCTTTATGCTTTGCATAAACGGTTTGGTATCTTTCTTTATCCTTAAGCTGGTGGGTAATATAAGGAGGCAAAGGCATTTCACCCAAAGCGTCCAACACCTGTTCAAAGATTCCTTCATAAATTAAATGTACGATTCTCTTTCCATCATCAATGATCTCTTCTACTTCTGCTTTGAGTTCTCCGTTCCCGAAAATTATAACATCCCCTGGACGGGCCTTTTTCCCGGGCTTCACCAAAGCTTCCCATCGGTCATTATCTTTTCTGGTTAAAAGAAGTACCTCCACCTTGGCCCCTGTATTTTCTCTGGCACCGATCAATCTTGCAGGGATTACTTTTGTATTGTTTAGTACCAGGCAATCTCCTGGATTTAAATAGGAGACTATGTCTTTAAAATGTTTATGTTCCATTTCTCCGGTTTTTTTATCTAATATCAGAAGCCTTGAGGAACTTCTGTCTTCCAAAGGGTCCTGAGCAATGAGTTCTTCGGGTAAATCATAATAAAAATCATGTACGTTCATCATCGTTCTCCATTCCAATCATTCATAAAATGTATGTATTATTTTTCCCTAATTATAAAGAAAATTCTCTTGTGTTTCAACAAGAAAGAGGTTCGCAAATAAAACTCTTTCGCTGAGTGCGGTCGGCAAAGCCGGCAAAATACAATATGAACGTGTGTGTATCCTGACGGAGGATTTTTATTACATAGGAAATCCTTAATGATTTCCTATGTAATAAAAAACGGTGTCTGTTCGTTTTCTTTTACCAACAGACACCATCCATTTATCTGCTTTTTTCATGTTTGCTTTCGTGTACACCTATTTTCTGACCATCCACAATTCCTACATCTGCATTATCTCTGGGTTCCATTTTTCTTAATTCCGGATTGCTCTTTTCTCTGTCCTTCATGCGATTTTTATTGTTGTCCATGATCTATAGCTCCTTTAATGGTTTCTTGCAATATTATTATGAATACAAATTCAAAAAAATATTCAAAAAGTCTCCACATCCTGGGGATGTTTGATGCTAATAACAGAGCCAAAAAGGTAAAGCTGTATTAGGAATTTTCATACATCATAGAACCGGCTTCTGTATTTTTATCAAAGTTAAATTGATCTATCAACCAAATATTATTCATATCTTTTACAATAAGCGTAATCGGTTGTTTTGAAGTAAAACCTCCATTGTGTTGATCTATGGAAGTTAATTCCACAATCGCACCTTTTACTGCATAGCTGTCGTCAGATAACTTTTCTATACTTAATATTTCTATATGATCAGGATAAGGACTGGAGGTTAATCTCCCGGGAGCATTCTGAATGTCTTTCTGCCATTTTTCTAAGAGGGAAGAGGTTACTAAATCTTTATAATTCTCTACAATACTCTTTTTAACCATCTCTTCCGGTGCTAAAAGAGAAACCATTTGAATTTTACTGCCAAACTCTAAAACCAAATCCTGAACTGCTTTTTTATCCCTTTCATCATTGCTTTGATTTAAAACAGACAAGTCTCCTTGAATTTTTTCTATATTGCCTTTCTCGAATCTAACGATAAGGTAAGGATAAGTTAAAGCTTGAGTCACCATAGCATCTTTCCCTGGACTATTTAGTGTTGCGTGAACATAGGCTGTACCGGGAGTAACTTCCGTAATACTGTCTACTGTAATACTGTAACCTCCGGTGTTTTTTTCTCCTGCTGCGATCAGCACATATTGCCACTGCCCATCGGATATTGAATGAAATCCTCCTTTATAAGAGTTGTTCTGATACCACTGTGCCAAAATCTCATTGTCATCCAGCACTTCTTTTCCTACGACTTCAAATGCTATAGGTCTCTCTACCTGAATAATTTCATCGTCTTCATATGTATTAATAATCATCGCTCGCAAGTCTTTATTCCATTCCACCTTAGCTCCTAAAGTCTGAGCCACAAATCTTCCGGGTACAAAGGTACGGCCATCAGATATTTTAGCTGGGACTTCCAGCTTTAATATCTCTTCTGTTGAAGTTCCACTGGTATTTCTTATAGCTTTAGCCGTATCTTTCCCCACAATCAATTGAATTTTGATATCTTCTGTATCAATATGGATCAATTTTTGCTCTGGATGCCATTCCACCTTAGCCCCCAACTTTTCCAGCACTCCTCTTAAAGGAATTAAAGTAGTATTATTTTCAATGAAAGGTTCTGCATCTGTTTCAAGCCACTGATTATTAACCTGAATGCTTATTTTTTTAGCGTTTTCTGTTACTTTACTGGTCAAATGATCTTTTGACATCGCTAATGCCGTACCAGATGAAAGCATTACACAACCTATCCCTAATGCAATCCCTTTGATTAATCTTGATCTGTACATATTGCATTTCTCCTTATCTATGTAAAATTTATTTTTAATAAATTAGACGAAAATATTAGATAAATGTTCCATCACTCATAAAATTTTTTCGTAAGATTAATTGCTATAATCCCTGTATGATCTTTTTGATAATACAAATACTAATTTATGTCCATTCAAAATTGAAAGGAGTTATTCTATGAACAGAGTGCATTATCAGGTTAATGGTATGCAGAATGAGAATTTTAAGAATCAAATCAAAAATGCATTAGATAAAATTGAAGGCGTACAAATGGTTAATGTAGACTTAAGAAGAGGCTCTGTAGAAGTAGGCTATAATGAACCCGCTGATGAAGAAGAAATTAAGGAATGCATAGAAAAAACCGGATGTACAATTGAGTAAATTATAAAAAGGTACCTGCAAAAGGTACCCCTTTATTATGAATTTAATACTTGGAAATTCTTTCTACCGGGCTAAAGCCTTTCGTCTTCATAAACTTCATATTGTGTCTGAAATTTTTCATAGCATCTGACGGATCTATGGCTTCAAAATTAAGGCCATTTAATACTTCTCTGTTAAATACAACGGATAAAATAGTAATTTCATCATGATATCCTGTTTCCGTATTCAGAGCATTATCCACCGCATGGACAATCACAGTACTAACAGGCAACAGAGCAAACATATCCCTTGCAATTCTTATGGCACAACTGCAAACATAATCCTGTACAATTTCATAATAGGCTGTTTTGCTTAAAGCTTTTTTCGACAGTTTGCCTGTTTGAGTAAGACTTAGGGAATAGTTTGGTACTACCGTTTCTGATTTCACTTTAAATTCAACCTCAAGAACATCCGGATGATCCGTACCAAATTCAAAATCACTTCCAAATTCTAAAAGATCATCCAGTGGATTCATTTCATCTATAACTTCTAAATACGCATCTATATCTCCAGTAATAATACGCTCAGCGAGTTCGTGAAATTTCTTCCATTCCTCATAATCTTCCCTGTCTTCCCTGGCAGCCTTTTCAATAGCTTCTTTTAATACCAGCTCCTTTTTTTCCCTAAGGGGCTTAATGAGTTTTTCCAAGAAACGAGGTTTGTAATTTTCAAATTCATTTCTTGCCTTTGCTTGTTTGGGGCCAATCTCTTGGGGACTAAAAGGTTCTTTTAAAGAATAGATGTGATGCCAATCTACGGTTTCATCACATTCTTTATGAATACCCCGAAGTACTTCAATTAAATTATTGTATTCTTCCACAAGAAGAGCATTCTTCTGTCGTTCATCCTTTACTTGCTGCACTTTTTGCATTTGAATTTGCTGTCTTTTATCATAAGCAGAGGAAGTGTATTTTCTTTTCTTTCCTCCAGATGAAGTGACATAAGAAATTCCAGTCCCAGGAATACCAATAGAGGATGTTCTCCTACCGCTAGAATGAATGGAATATCTTAGACCTTTTGTTCCAAAACTTAGACTTGCTCCCTTTTTACCAAAGTTTACTCGAACACCTTTACCTAGCTTTATACTTTTGCGCATCCTAAGTCCCATATTCGAATCCTCTTTTCTTTATATAATTTCTATTAATTTATATAATTTCTACATAATAGTATATCATATAAACCTATTTTATATTTTTCTTTTTTAATCTACACCCAATAAAAATACCGAGAGAATTCTTTCCCTCGGTTTTTGATTATTCTATTTCTATTGTACCATTGCTTGTATGTATTTCTATATCTACTTTTATATTAGCTTTATCATAATTCCCCGTTTCTCCATTTAAAACTTTTTCTGTATTCTCATTAACGTTAAAATTATCCAGCTTATGGGCTATGATTGAATTGCTTGTATCGGCATCTATTCTATAGCCTATTTCTTTTGTATCCAACAAATCTAACTTAACGCTGGCATTTGAAGTAACAAATATCCATCTGTACTTATTATTGGAATCCAAATGATCTGATTCAAAATTAATTGCTCCATTGGAAGTCTGTATCACCATATCTTTTCCTTTAACAAGTTCTAAATCCACTTTGGCATTGCTGGTGTTAACTTCTACTTCATCTCCAGAAACGTCATCCAGTTCTACTGATCCATTGCTCGTTTTAATATCCAGCTTTTTTCCTCTCCATCCTTCTACATCAACCTTGGCATTGGATGTTTCCAAGAGGGCAGTTAAACTGTCTAATTCAGCCATTTCCAGTCTGCCATTACTGGTTTTTATATGGATATCCTCAAAAATTCCTTCTGGTATCTCCGCTTTTATTGAAAGACTTCTAAACTTACTTTTATCATAATCTAAATAAACTTTTCCGTCATCCTCTATAATATCTAAAACCACAGATTTTCCCAAAGTAGACATTGAAGGTTGATATACGATATTCAATTTAATTTTTTGGCCTTCAGTGCCTTCTAATATAACGGTACCATTTCGTCCTTCCAGGAATAATTCTCCACCATTCAAATGAGAAATATCCTTACTTAATTTAATCTCTTTTTCTGTTCCAGACATTGAAAAATTTGAGATACCCATCAAACACAAACCAATTATAGCCAATAAAAGAATATTGTTTCTTCGCTTTCGAAAATGCTTTTGCTGCTTTGAAGGTTCATAATCCTTAAGAGGAATATACCCTTGATCAGGAAACTTTTTCTGGCCATTACCATGATCGTTTGGAACGAATCCATTATTATCTTGCACTTTGCCTCCTCCTTGCCTTATATGCTCTTCACTTACATCTCTATATACGAAAGGAGGAATAAAGAGTATGCATGATATTTCAATTTTTGTAAATCTATTGCCCTAAATTGTACTCTATATGAGGTATAAAGACTTTATTATCTTCGAAGGATTTAAATGAAGCGATCCAATTAGGCTGAGGAGGAGCATCTTTTTGCAGGCGTTCAGAATTAATCTGTTCATACACCCACTCATCTTCCACTATTTTTTCCACACCGAGCATTTCATGCCACTGCTCATCCGTTAAAGGCTTTTCATGTAAAAATTCATAATAACTGTATACTGTACCTCTCGCTAAATATACTTTTCCATCATGAGCCAGGGCGACTAAAATTTCATTGGGTAAGCCTGTGCCTATTTCTAAAAATGCACCAATATCTGCAATCCCCGCAACATCGGAAATCACTGCAGAACTTATGGCTTGGCTGTATTGATCAGATAAAGTATCTTCTATATATTCCAATTTCCCTCCAATGTATTTTAATTCTCTGTTTTCTTCTTCAGAAATAGGTATATTTTCCAGTTCTTTAACCGCACAGGTTCTAAATAATTCGTATACTTCTTCCAAACTGTTCAAGGCGTATTCAAACCTTTCTGAGAGCAAATCTCTATTTTTAAGATTAATTTGTGAATATCTTACCAGCCACAACAATTTATCATATACTTCAACTGCCGGTTCAACATAATTAGGATAATATTCTGTAAGCTCTTCGCCTCCGCCCATTTCCGCTACCGGCTGCTTTACATAAAGTATCGTATCGTGTTTTAGTTCTGCATAACTGCCTAAACCACTGGAAATATTTTTATCTTCCCATGCCTGATTCTTCATAAACAATGGAAGTCCCTGGGTGTTTTCTTGCTTAGTCCAGACTGACTTTAATGTCCATAACCATCCGCTATACAGATTCTGTGTCCAATCTGCCTGCTCAAGGGCTTCCACTTTATTTTTCATCCTGGTCATAACATCTGTGTAGGTCTGTTCGTCCAAGTCTTTTAAATAATTTTCCTTTGCAAGATTTTCTGCTCTCTGGCTACCAAAAGCTCCTGCCACATCCAGTCCTGTAGGAATGGGCCTTATAATTGGGAACATAAATTCTTGCATAATATTTGCATCCAAAGTATACCTCTGCCCCATAAATCTGAATTGCTTGCCTGCAGGCGTATCTACACTTCCTGTAATAAGTCTGTACTGAATTTGAGGTGATGGCAATTTTCCTAATTCTTTTAAAAGCGAATCATAATATTGCTCATCCAGAAAATCTGTAAGTGCCACATCTTTGCCATATACATTCATAATGACTTCTTTTAAATCAAAGATTGTAACATCATCTGCTTGACCTGCCAGAAACTCAGTTGGAGCATATATTTTATCCCACAAAGCAATATCATCCTGGCCATTCATTTCAAGAAATGTAATGTACGTAATCATCATCGCCTGAATAATAGAATCAAAATCCGGATTTTTTTCTTCCAGAGGATATCCGATTAAGCCATACCACATCATGGTTTTAAAATATTTTTCCAGAATTTCATCCCCTGCATAATGTCCTCTGACAATAAATTGTTCATAATTTATGTCAAAGCCAAATAGAGGGGATTTGGCATATCCTTTTGCATTTTCAATTTCATTTATTTCTTTTTGGGCAATAGTCATATACTCTTTTGGAATATCTCCATAGGAATCATTGATCAATTTGTTGGCTACCGCAAAATACACCATAATTTCTCCCACATGATGCTTTAAAGCTTCGTTCTCTGTTTTGGAATACAATATGGAAGTTTTCGTAAGCATATTCTGGGTAAGTTGTTGCAATGCCACATGCAATTGCTCTTTCTCAATGCCCTTTAAAAGTTCATCATAGACCTTATGATACATATGTAAGGCCACATCGACTGTAATGAAATTTGGAATATTCTTATACTCATTTTCTTCATAAATATTGTACATCTTCATGTAATAATAAGCCTTTTCCGGATTAGGATTCAATACGACAAAGCCATTATTAACCAATTTAGTGCTCTGCTCTTTTGAAAGACCTTCAAATCTGTCAATGTTCTCAACATTGCTAAGATCGGGGTTAATTTTATACTCAGGAACCTTTGGTGTATAGCTTGTTGGAGAAAATTCTACCTGTACATTAAAATAGTCCGTTAGATCTTTCCATACTAAAGAAAGCCCCTCTTCTTGCACTAAAATATTTCCTGATTCCCTGTCCATTTCAGCTTCATTGTTTGCAGAAACATCATTTACGTTTTTTGAGCAACCGGTTATAAGCATTACACAGCAGAGAAAAATCCCAAAAACTCGATTCAACATTTACTGACTCCTTTCTTTTAACAAATAGATTCCATTCTCCGTTTTATCCACAGAAGGTTCTAAAACAGCCGATTTTATCCTGCCGTTTTCCACAATCTTAACATGAATCTGTGGTTTTTCAGACACTATTTTTTCCTCAATAAAATCAATCTCATCATATATATGACTTTCTCCCTGCAGAATAAACCCAAACCCAAACCAATAATATACTGATACAACGTATTTTCCTTCATCTGTTTCTTCAATTACTATGAATTCATCACTTCCATTCCCGTTCAAATCCATAAATAATACATCTGTAAAAGGAAATCTTAACTTGGAACCTGTCCATTTTTTTACGAGCATATTATTTTTAAAATTAAAAAAGAATGGCCTGTTTTCAAGATTTCTATACAAACGAGTTGCTTTATTCACCGCAATGAAAATTTCCATTTCACCGTCATTGTCAATTTCACATACTTCAATTTTCCACGGCCTTATAGTGCTGAGTTTATTTCTGTATCTTTCGCTTATTTGCAGTCCCTTGGAAGTTGCAACAAGATCATAAATAATCAACATATCCCCATACTGTGAATGCTTCTCGCCTTCCAAAATCAAAATATTGTCTCTGCCGTCCTTGTCAATGTCACCAACAGCTATGTCAATCAGTTGATGACTTTTATTGGACAATAAATCATACTTGATTCCTTTATATCCAATAGTGCCTTGCTTCGATGAAAAATCCAGGCTGTATGTTTGTCCATTCAAAACAACATCAATATAGGAATCGGAATTTTTAAAAGCAATGATTAAGAAAATGCTTAAAGTAATTGGTAATAAATAAATCCAACATTTTTTAAATATTTTTTTCATCATCACAACACCAAATCTTATGAATAATGGCTAATCATTATTTATACACTTTTTATAATTATACGATACCACTTCTTTATAGTAAACACATAAAAAAGTACCTGCTCTGTTCATTCTTTATATGAACCCACAGGTACTTATCTTATTTACTTGTTGCAGCGTTTTAAAATCCCTTCTAAAATTCTGGCATGACGTGCTTCATCTCTGGCTGATTCATAAAAATAATACATCGCTGAATCTAGTCCTAATTCTTTTGCCTTATCCCCTGCTTCTTTCTTGGATTGGTTAGCAAAGATTTCTCCTTCTAACATCTGTTTGATATTGTCAAATATATCTTCCTGAATCAGTCCATTAAATTCTGCAAATCTTGCAGCATGCTCTGCTTCTTCCCATGCAATCGTCTTCAAAACTTCTGCAATCTCGCCATATCCCTGTCTTTGAGCCAGTCTGGCCATGGCCAGATACATTCCAACTTCAGACGTTTCTCCCTGAAAATTCTGCTTAACAGTCCTTTCCAGCGCAGTTCCTTTTGTTTCCCCGATCATGTTTTCAAATAGTCCTTCTTTGATTTCCATCATGCACCCTCCTTATATTGATCAAATACATTAAGAATTCTGTCAGCATATTCTTCATTAATATTTTTAATATCATTAAGATACAAGAATGTACTTCCTTTATATTCCAGAGATTCTCCCAGCAAAATAACCTCAAAAGCTGATCTTATAATATTGATAATACATGCTTCATCATGATAAACATTACAGTTTTTACACTGATGCAGTATAAAGCCTAAAGCTCTTACGATTGCTTCATCATCATATACCTTTGTATCATCATAAGGAATATGATCCATTCCATCATCCAAAAACTCGTCATTGGATTTTAAACAAGTTATTAAACATTTTTTGCAGTATCCTACGAGGCAATTCTCTTTGGTACATTCTCCACATACTTCTTCAGTCAAACAACATTTTTCTATTTGTGTGATTAGTCCCTCATAATTAATAGAAGCGCCCATTTTATCCCCCCATTTTACAATCTAATATTCACTGAATGAAATCTTTAAAATAATGATCGCATTTACTATTAACCAGTTTAAATTTCCAAGGATTATTATATTTCTGTGTTAAATTACTGTCAAGAATAGATCTTTTCTGGTATATGAAATGCAAAATGCCTGTTAGTCTCTTTTCCATCAAGGAAATGCAAACTGACAGGCAAATGCTATGCTTTATCTGCTCGTATAATACTCTGCAAATTTCTTGTCTACTTTCATGATATGTTCTCTAAGCCATCCCACTATGGTTTTGTTCATTTCGATTACTACAAGAATACTTGCACCATCTCGTTCAAATCTGCTTTTTAAATCCTTTATGTCCTTAATAAACTTTGCATGCAGCAGTTTATGCCCTTCATAACCAGGATACTGCGATTCAAGCTGAAGCTTTTCTTCATCACGAAAATGCTCCTCAACATAGCTTTCAAGAAAATTCAGCGTTTCTCCTACGATTTCTTTTCCTTTTCTTTGATTGCATGCTTCTAAAACATTGTTGACTCTTCTGAAAAGTTCTTTGTGCTGATTGTCAATCTTTTCTACTCCTGTAAGCAAACTATCATTCCACTCCATATTGCCACCCCCCTTGCTTTAAATTTACTTTACCTATAGCTCTTTTAACGTACTGTAGTTCCTGTAAAGTAATAAGACAAAATTTCTTTATAATTATATCCCTGGTCCGCCATTCCTTTAGCTCCCCATTGGCTCAAGCCTACTCCGTGGCCATAACCTTTTCCAATAAATACAAAATCTCCTGCAACCGACACCGAAGGTGTAAAAGAAAGTTCATTTACCCCATTGGCTCCCTGTACTCGAATAGTATTACTGCCTAAATTAAGAAATTTAATTTCTTGATCTTCTCCCACTACAGATATTTGGCCATCATCTATACTTTTTGTGATATTTCCTTCACCCATTACACTGATTGAACCAGATGAAGTATTTCCTCCATCCTTAACAATTTCAAACATTCTGCTGGGCAAACTTACTCCGTTACTTTTGAAAAAAGTACGCACACTTTCCTTGGTAAATGTTTCTGTACCCTTTGTACCAATTATTTTTAACGTCATCACTCTTCCACCAGAGGTATAGCTTTCAATCTGAATGTCCAATACCTCTCCAATATTTTTACCATTACTTAAAAGTAACGACTTTATTTGCTCTCTGGTAAAACTTCTGGTCCAGTCCTGATGGTTTGCTTCGTAAATGTCCGGTACTGCTTTTAGATATGGCAAAGACGTAATCCAGACATTTTCGGAATTTTCCGTATATCCGCCACTGCTGGCAAAATATACTGCCTCGATAATTTCATTACCATAATAAAGAAGCTCTCCCTGGGTTTCCCTCACAGCCTGATTGGAGTTATAGTTTTCTGCTCCATAACCCTTATAAACCTGGCAATGTTCTCCGTCGCATAAATCATAGCCACTATTTTTATGCTTTCCCATAAACAATACGGCATAATTTCTGGCTACAACAGCCTGAGCTTTTAAAGCTTCTATATTCCACGAGGCATACATTTCTGAAGGAACTACACTGTAAAGATATTCATCTAACATAATGACATTAACCGCTGTAATTCCTGATCCTCCATATCTTCCAAATTCCATTCTTCCCCGATATTGTCTGTCTCCTAAATCTATGATCTCATCAGAAGCATTAGAACTTATTCCTGCAAACTGAGGATAAGCTTCTTCTCCTTCTAAAACCGCAATCACTTCATTCTGATTTCTTAAGATCATACGGGTAGCAAGCGGCTCTTTAGTCATACATTGTTTGCCTGTAAGACTATTTACACTTGAACTGATCACGCTTGCTTCTCCTAAAGAAGAAATTTCGCCAATATACACCGTCCATTTCGATGGAGATATGCTGCATGGAAAAGCATTTAATCCCAAATTTTTCAAATCTTGAGCCAGGAATTTTGCTTCATCATATGTATAAAAATACTGATTAATGGATATAAAATAAGCACTGGAAGGAATCACGTAAAATCCTGTAGTTGATTGAAATACAGCTTCAGGAATAAAATCTCCATTCGACTCATATCCCATTAAAAGTTCATTGTTTTTAATGTCTATTCTGCTGGTACTCTTATACTTATATTCCAGTCCTATTCTCACCCAGTCAGGTATACTTACTGCGGCTGATACGGACAATTTAGGTATAAGAATATATGTAAAAAACACAACATATATGAATAACTTCAAATTTTTTGACATTTTCACGAGATTTCCTCCTTAGCTGATCAAAGCAAGTTTAAGCCTAAAACTACATATATTTCGACCTTTGATAAACATTATTATAAAAGAGAATATGATAAAAATCCATAGTACTTTAGGCAAAATTTCAATGATATACTTTTTTCTTTCCATAATAAATATAAATTTTACTTTTTACATGTTCATATAAAAAATTCCAATAAATTGAAATTATCTAATTGAATTTTTTTACATTTATGGTATAATTCATTATTGTATCGAGTCTTTTTACATTTTTTGTTATAAAAAGCTCGAAATGACAAATAAGAAAGGGGATTCGTTGTGAAAAATCGTATTAGTGTGTTGCTTGCAGATGATAATAAGGAATTTTGTGAGATTCTTGAGGATTACCTTGAAAGACAAAATGATATGGAGGTTATTGGAGTAGCGAAAGATGGTATAGAAGCTTATGATATGATCATGGAGAAATACCCCGATGTTGTAATATTAGATACGATTATGCCTCGTTTAGACGGTTTGGGTGTATTAGAAAAACTCAATAATTCCCCAATTAAAAAATCGCCTATATGTATTATGTTGTCTGCAGTTAATCAAGATAAAGTAACTCAGAAAGCTCTCCGATTAGGAGCAGAATATTATATTGCAAAACCTTTTGATATGGAAACCTTAATGCTTAGAATCAGGCAGTTAATCAATCTTGCTCCAACCCCCAAGATTGGAAAAACCTATAATGATTCTGTGGAGGCTGATAATCACTTTCTAATCCCTTCAACCCATCAGCTGGAGGCTGAAGTTACATATATTCTAAGAGAAATTGGAGTTCCTGCTAATATAAGAGGATATCATTATCTTAGATATGCCATTACCATGGCCGTAAATAATATGGATATACTAAACAGTATTACAAAAGAACTTTATCCTTCCATTGCAAAGAAATTTAATACCACTTCCAGCCGAGTGGAAAGAGCGATTCGCCATGCCATTGAAGTAGCCTGCAACCGCGGCAGCTTAGAGACTATGCACAAATTATTCAGTTATACCATTAATAATAATAAAGGCAAGCCTACCAACAGCGAATTCATTGCCCTTATTGCTGACAGGTTAAGGCTCAATCTTAAAATTGGCTAAAATATCACACCCCCTAAATGAAATTTAGGGGGTGTATCTATTTAATGATTCCTGCAGCAATTTTGATTTGTTCTTGATGGGCTTGGGAAACTAAGCCGTCTTTATGCCTTGTACTATTTTTAAAATGCAGATCAAAATGTCCGTTAAAATTATTATCTTTAATATAACTAACATCATGGGGCATGGATGCCATGGATGCAGCGATCTTTCTTCCATCTACTTCAACAATAACTGCCCTTTCTTTCCATGAATATTCTCCTCCCCAGATTTCTTTTATAGTCGCCGCATCTTTGGCTGTTAACGGCTCAGAATCGGCATGGTTTGCGCCGGTTGTTCTTTTGATTTGGAATCTCCTTCCTGTTTGAAAATCCGTTACTGTAGCAACTTTGCCGATTGGGAAAACATACTGAGCCTCAGTCCACCAATCTAAATATTCTCCGTGTTTCTCACTCACTCTTTCCTTAACAGCTATATTATAAACCGGAATGAGGATTTTTTGACCTATAGATAAAGGACTATCGACTGTCATTTTATTCACTTGCAATAATTCTGCCATCGGAATTCCATATCTATTGCCAAGTTCCCACATATTATCTCCTGACTTAATAGTATAAGTGATATAAGAAACACTATTACCCTGGGGATCTGTTGGCGTTTGAACGGTGGTATCGGCTTTTAATTTTAATACCTGACCGGCATAAATTGTATCACTTGTTAATTGGTTGGCTTTTTTAAGTGCATCTACCGAGATCCCAAACTTGGTGGCAATAGACCAAAGGGAATCTCCTGCTTTTACGGTATATGTCTCTGCACTTGCTTCTTCTTTTGGTTTAGGTACTACTGTTTCTTTTACCTTTAAAATCTGTCCGACAAATATGGTATCACTGGACAAATTGTTTATGGATTTTAATTTATCTATGGATATTCCATATTGCTGACTTAATTTGAATAAAGTATCTCCTGCTTTTACCTGATGGGTTACCGGCTGAGAAAATAATGTCGCTGTTTTTTCAGCTTGATTCCAGTCTACTGTCATTCCAAGAGATTCTGCCACAAACCTTAAAGGGACCATCGTAACCCCATTGGTTATAAAGGACGGCTCCATGGAAACTTGCTCACCATTGACCCGGGCTTTATTATCACCGACAACAAATGCAATTTTGATATCTCCTTTATTGATGCCTACAGTTTTTGATTCACCGTTCCACCAAATTTCTCCGCCTAAAGCTTCAGTAACTCCACGGATTGAAATATAAATTTTTCCATCTATAACCATAGGCGATTGAGAGAAATTAATCTGTTTTCCGTCAATAATAATTTTAATACTCTGTTCAGCCTCTTGAACTGCTTGGGTTTGTGGAGCTGTTGCTGCACTCACATCTTGAACCATTCCGGAAAAAGGAAGAGTCGTCAGTAAAATAGAACCAATCATGATTTTTACTGCATTTACTTTTATATCTGGAAAATGAGAACTGATATAACTTCTGATACTTTTATCCAGTATGCCCACGTTCCCGGTATCTTTCACAATTCCGGTATCTTTCACTACTCCTGAGTCTTCCGCAATGCCGATTTCTTTTGAAAACTCAGTTAAATTCGGATTTAGGTACAAGGTTAGAATATATCCTTCTTGATCTTCAACCAATTTATGACGAATAAATACGCTCATTGATTCACCTCCTTTACTACCTTAGTTTGTTCAAATTGATTAATTTTATAATTACATATTATTTTCTACTTGAACATAAAATATATTACATAAATCGGTTCAGGAGGAGTATAGATGGATCAAAAAGGATTTATAAAGCATGTTTTTCCCGGTGGCAATACAACGAAAGGATTTGTGTCATTTTATGACAATATCCTATTCCAGGAAGATGCCAAAAAAATTATCATTCTAAAAGGAGGACCAGGAGTTGGCAAGTCCTCTTTTATGAAAAAGATTAGCGAAAGATTTTACAATTTAGGATACAATCTCGAACATCACCATTGCTCTTCCGATAATAATGCCCTGGATGGCATTGTTATTACAGATTTAAAGGTAGCCATTTTAGACGGAACTGCTCCCCATGTGGTGGACCCAATTAACCCCGGGGCTATCGATGAAATTCTCAACTTAGGCGAGTATTGGAATGAAGAAGGCATTCGCAAAAATAAAGACAGGATTATGAGTATCCATAAGGAAGTAGGAAGG
Source organism: Defluviitalea raffinosedens (assembly GCF_016908775.1). Lineage (NCBI taxonomy): Bacteria > Bacillati > Bacillota > Clostridia > Lachnospirales > Defluviitaleaceae > Defluviitalea > Defluviitalea raffinosedens. The sequence continues at coordinate 149,009 of NZ_JAFBEP010000002.1, forward strand.
CTTTTTAAAAAAGCTTACAATTATTTAGCAGCAGGCGCAGCAATTTATGAAGCATGGGCAAATACAGAAAGGCTGGCACTTAATCAGTCGAAATTGAATTTAAAATCATGGGAGCTATTAGAATCTATATTTGAAAAATATCCTGTAAAAAACCAGATCGGTAAGGACAGACATCTATTTGGCACAGCAATAACTCCTAATGGTTTAACAGAATATCTTCATACAATCATTGGAACCAGTAAAAATGTATATATCATTAAAGATTCTCCCGGTGCTTCTGCAAAACAACTCATGAACAGAATTCATAATGAAGCAGTTATAAAAGGTTTTTATGTGGAATGTTATCATTCCCCCATAGATGTTGATAAGATTGAAGATATTCTTATTCCTGAACTTGACTGTGCAATTACGGTATCTAATGATTATCATAAAGCTAAAGTACTTCCAACCAATGTAGTGGACCTTACAACTTGTCTAGAAGAATCGATTTATAGACCTCTGCAAGCAGAAATCGATAGAGATAAAAAACTCTTTGACGATCTCCTTCAAAGAGCCATCGCTTCCATTCAAAAAGCTAAAAAAGCTCACGATGAACTGGAAAGCTATTATATTCCAAGTATGGATTTTGAAAAAATTAATGATGTATTAGAAAATACAGTGAAAAAAATAATGACATTTGTAGAATAATATAATAATAAAATACCTTTTCACGTCTTGTTTTTATTGAAAGATGTGTTAATATATGGTAATATCATCAAGGAAACTTAAGTATTGAAAGGAGAACTACGATGACTAAATATGTAAAGATTAAAGCTGACTTAAATTCACAGACTTTCCTTTATCTTTTGGAAAAACAAACGGAAAAAAGTTATATTATTTTTCAAAAATCCATATATCCTGGTGAAAAGAACAGGTATTTATTTTTTAATAATCTTCAAATTGCTGAATTACAATTTAATAAATTAATAAATTGATTTCATAGATATCAGTCATAATTAAACGCCTCCTTCATATATATAAAATTGTAACCACTTATATATGTAAGGAGGCTTAATATGTCTTCCACAAAAATATTTGTTTTGAGGCTGAAAGAAGTCATTTATACATCCCTATTTGCTATTTTAGGATTGATACTGCTCATCGTACTCATCTTTATGTTGATTCCTAACAAAAAAGGGGATACGGCAATCTATGATGACGGAGTATATACCGCTCCAGTCAACCTGGATTATGCTTCTTTCAATGTTTCAGTAGTCGTCGAAGATGATAAAATTACATCTGTTGAATTGACCGATTTTAATGAAGACATGGCTGTTATGTATCCTCTTATCGAGCCTACCATGGCTTATCTTAACAAACAAATTACTAAAAAACAAAGTTTAGATGTCAAAGCTCCTGAAGAATCCGTGCATACAACAAAAATCCTTCTCGACGGAATAAAAGCAGCTTTAGATAACAAACATTAATCCCATTTTTTCCAGTAATCTTGTTCTTCTCCACTGTCAGCTGCAGCCAGGTACATATCCACTATTTTAAATATTTCCGATTCATCTTCTAACTGATAGAATTTTTTTCCGTTTTTTACTTCAATATTGGGAATGGACTTAGCTCCGTCATTGACCAATGATAAAAATTTTTGCTCCCACTCAAGAGCTTTTTCTTCCCCAAGTTCTTCATATCCAATAATTTCGGATTTTACTTCTTCAATAAAATCTTCCAAAGGCATTTTAACCATCTTAATTCCTCCTCAGTAATAAAATCAATATTATTATATCACGTTTAAAAGCCCATTATAAAACATAATGGGCTTTTAAAACAGTGCTTTTATTCATGTTTTAATTTTCCTGTAATCGTATATTCAATCCACTCGCATATATTGGTAGCATGATCAGCCATTCTTTCTAAATATTTAGTAATAAAAATAAGATATGTACCCTGTGTAATAAAAGTTCCTTCAACTTTCATCAGATCCTGAATTTCTTTTATAATATCCTCAAAATACTGATCTATGATATCATCATCTTTTATAACTCTTCTTGCCTTACAGATATCCCTTTCTACATAGCTGTCAATCGTATCTTTAACCATCTTTTTCACTTGCTGTGCCATCATCGGTATATGTTCAAGAGGTTTTTTATAAGATTCATTGAAAAGTCGAATGACATATTCAGAAATATCTGCACAGTGGTCTGCGATTCTTTCCAAATCCGTAACGATTTTTAATACTGAAGTAATTAATCTTAAGTCACTTGCAATGGGTTGCTGTCTTGTAATAAGCATAATACATTCTGTTTCCATGGCAAGTTCCATTTGATCAATTTCATCATCTCTTTGAATAACTTCCTGTGCTAAGTCTATATCTTGATTTTTCATTGCTCTAATTGTATCATCTATGGACTGCTCGATCAGGGTTCCCATTTTTAGAAGATGCTGATGCATCTTATTTAACTCTCTTTCAAATTCATATCTTATGGGCATAGCTTCAATCCTTTCATTTAAATTCAATAAAGATTAACCAAATCTTCCGGTAATATAATCTTCTGTCTTCTTATCCTTTGGATTACTAAAAACTTTTTCCGTTTTATCAAATTCGATCATCTCTCCTAACAGGAAAAATGCTGTGCGATCCGATATTCGTGCTGCCTGCTGCATATTGTGAGTGACAATGATGATGGTATAATTCTTTTTGAGAGTTACCGCCAAATCCTCAATTTTTAAAGTAGATATCGGATCAAGAGCAGAAGTGGGCTCATCCATAAGAAGTACTTCCGGTTCTACTGCGAGAGCTCTTGCAATACAAAGTCTTTGCTGTTGCCCTCCTGAAAGTCCCAAGGCATTCTTTTTTAATCTGTCTTTGACTTCATCCCAAATGGCTGCCGCTTGAAGGCTCTTTTCCACAATTTCATCCAGTATCGCTTTCTTTTTTATTCCATGGGTTCGTGGGCCATAAGCGATATTATCGTAGATACTCATGGGGAAAGGATTAGGCTTTTGAAATACCATCCCTACCCTCTTTCTTAATTGAATGACATCTATATCGTTAAATATATCTTTTCCGTCTAATGTTATCTGGCCTGTAATCTTTACGCCTTCCACTAAATCATTCATTCTGTTTAAGGTTTTTAAAAGTGTAGATTTACCGCAACCTGAAGGCCCTATAAAAGCAGTAATCTCTTTTTCCGGGATATCCATATCGATGTTTTTTAAAGCTTGAAAATCCCCATAAAAAAGATTTAAATTGCTTATGCTAAATTTAGAGTGGTTCATAAATCTTCTCCTTCATATTCTGGATTTATTCAGTTTCTTTCCAATCAGATTGGCAATAAAGTTCATTGTCAAAACAATAATAATCAATACTGTAGCCGTAGCAAAAGCATTGGCAAAATCTCCTTCTTTCGTTAAAACATACATATGAACCGATAATGTTCTGGAAGAATCCATGATGCTTCTTGCCATACGAGGAGCAAATCCTACAGTAAAATATACTGCTGCAGTCTCTCCAACAATACGACCAATACTTAAAATAACTGCTGAAAGAATACCTGGAAGAGCACAGGGTAAAACGACTTTCATAATCGTTCTTAATTTTGAAGCGCCCAATCCCAAACTCCCTTCCCGGTAAGAAACAGGAACCGATTTAAGTGCTTCTTCCGTCGTACGAATCATCGTTGGAAGCACCATAATGCTTAATGTCATAGCACCGGACAGCAAAGAATATTTCCATTCCAACTGTGTAACAAAAAATAAATATCCAAATAAGCCAAAAACAATGGATGGAATACCTGATAAACTCTCTGTTGCAAAGCGAATGACTCGAACAATTTTCCCCGATTTTGCATATTCAACAAGATAAATGGCAGAGCATATTCCTATGGGCGGAGCGATAAGAAGGGTCAAAATTACGATATAGCATGTTGCTATGATCATAGGATAAATCCCTCCCCCTCCAAAACCTTGGGGAGCTGTCGTTAAAAAATCCCAGTTGATTTTTCCGATACCGTTGATAACCACATAAAGTAAAATCCAAGCCACTACACCTACTGTAATAAAAGCTGCTGCCCATATCATTGCCAAGATGACTATATCTGTTAATTTTCTATTTTTCACTTTACTCACCTGCCCTATGGGTTATAACATTAAGAATAATATTTAAAATCATGATAAAAATGAATAGTATCACTCCAGTAGCAAATAACGCTTCCTGGGCTAATCCATAAGCATATCCCATTTCTAATGCGATATTGGCAGTTAATGTTCTAATAGGCTTTAGAACAGACTTTGGAATGATTGCTGCATTGCCTGAAATCAATATCACAGCCATGGTTTCTCCTATGGCCCTTCCTATTCCCAAAACAATACCGGCCGTTATTCCTGATTTTGCAGCGGGAATAATCACAGTAAAAATAGTTTTTATATGCGAAGCGCCTAAAGCCAAGGCTCCTTCTTTATATTCTTTTGGAACTGTGCGGATCGATGTTTCAGAAATGCTTATGATCGTTGGAAGAATCATAATTCCTAAAATAATGCATACAGCAAGGAGACTATTTCCTGGTCCTCCTAATTTTTTAGCGATCAGAGGTACAATCACAATAAGTCCAAAAAAGCCATAAATAACTGAAGGAATGCCCGCCAAGAGTTCCACTGCCGGCTTTACCAGTCTGACAAGCCATTCTGGTGCCAGTTCTGCAATAAATACTGCTGTTAAAACACCTATGGGAACACCTATTAAAATTGCTCCGGCAGTAGCACAAAGAGAGCCTAAAATCATGGGCATGAGTCCAAATATTTCTCCTTCCGGGTTCCACTGGGTTCCAAATATAAAATCCAATATGCCTATTTTAAATATTGCCGGAGAACCTTTTATAAATATAAAAAATGTAATCATAATAACACTTAAAACTGAAACGAAAGCACACAGAAAGAAAAATTTCTCCACAATTTTTTCTATTATTTTAGTGTGTTGTAATTTCTTTGGTATTTCCAGCCTATGAGTTTCAACTTTATGAATTAGATTCGGTAAGATCATCTCTTTTATACTCATTTTCTTTCTCCTTCCTATAGGCATAAACAAAGAACCTTTTAAGATAAAGGTTCCATGTTTATGTATAAGATAACTCTTTTATTTTGCAGGGATATACTTTTCTGATACGATTTTTTGCCCTTCTTCTCCCAGAGCAAAGTCAAGGAAGCTTTGGGCTTCTTTGCTTACTTCGCCTTTTGTCACCAGAAGGAGAGGTCTTGAAATCTTATAGGTTCCCGATTTTACATTTTCAACAGTAGCTTCTACGCCTTCGATTGTAACTGCTTTTATAGTTTCATCAAGATATCCTAAAGAAAGATAACCTATTGCATTCTCCTGAGTGGTTACGGATGTTTTTAAAGCCCCATTACTGTCAAAAGTCAATGCATCTGCCACCATCCCACTGACTTCTTTCCCATCATCGGTTTTGTCCAAAAGTCCTACGATTTCTTCAAAAGCACTTCTTGTACCGGAACCTGCTTCACGGCCTAATACCACAATCGGCGCATCACTTCCTCCAATTTCACTCCAGTTTTTAATTTCACCTCTGAATATTTTATTTACCGTGTCAATGTCTAAATCAGAAATCGGATTAGAAGGATGAACTACCACAGCAATTCCGTCATAGGCCAGTACATACTCTGTTAACCCCCACGTCTTTTCCTCTTCTTTTAATTCGCGGGAAGACATTCCTATATCTACATTCCCGGCTTCAGCATCTTTGATCCCTGTGGAAGACCCTCCCCCTTGAACATTAACAGTAATTTCAGGTTCTACAGCTGAAAATGCATCTGCAATGGCTTGTGCAACCGGAAGTACTGTAGTAGATCCACTCATTGCCACCGTACCTTCCAATAATTCTTCTGCATTATTCTCTTCTGCTTGTGTATTTTGCTGTGACACTGTTTCTTCTTTGGATGCTGTTTCTTCAATATTTTTTTCTTGACTTGTGCATCCTGAAAAAAGACCAATTACCATGACCATTGTCATAATCACACTTAATAGATGTAATTTTCTCATTGTTATTCCTCCCCAAAGATATTTGTCTGATCTCTAACCTTATTTACAAGATAACTTTAACATCTTTTTGTTAATCCCATATAATGGATATGTTAATTCTATGTTAACTTTTTAATTGAAACATAGACGTCTTGTTTTCTAAATCCTGTGCCATTTTCAGAAGTTCTTCACTGCTTCTGAAGATTTTTTCAATATTCGATGTTTGCTCTTCTACACTTTCATGAATATGTCTGCACATCAATGCTGAATCCTCCACTTGATGAGCTATGTGCTCGATCCCTTCCAATAAATTATTTTTTTCTAAATTCATATAATAAATCGCTTCGTTTAAACGAGTGATCTTTAATGCAATTTCTCCTGCAATCTTATCAATATGAGTAAATACATTCTCCGTATTTAACATCGCCTCATACTGCAGAGTTGATATTTGCCTGACTTCTTCCATAATCCGTGTCGCTTTTTCAACTTGAGAAACCATCTCTCCTAAATAACTGTACATTGTATGTGTAAGCTTTTCTGTCTGTTCTGCCAATAATCGAATTTCTGTTGCCACAACTCCAAAACTTCTTCCATATTCACCTGCTCTCGCTGCTTCTATAGAAGCATTTAATGAAATCAAATTGGTTTGTCGGGCTATGTCTTCGATGTTATATATTATGTTTGCAACTGCTTTTGTTTTGGATTGCAGTCCTTCAATCTCTATAGTAACTTCTTTCCCTAAGTCCATACCCGTTTTGGAGATCTTGTGTAATTCTTTCACCCGTTCTACTCCTAATCTATTGACTCTCTTACTTTCCTCTGCCTGTTCCATAACTTCCCGTGCATTCTGAATGATTACATTTATATAATCCGAAAACTGCATCGTTTGCTTTAACATATGATCTGTCTCTGTAAACTGCAAATCAGAAGTGGATGATAATTGTTCCAAAGAAGCAGATATGACTTGAGCAGATACTGAATGGCTCTCGCAAATCCGATGAAATTCTTTAGAAGAATAAAACAATAAATGAGCAGTTTCTAAAATGCTTTTTACCAAATTTCGTATTTGCTCAATCATTTCATTAAATTTTCTAGTTAATTTCCCCACTTCATCTCTAGATTGTTCTATTAAATGAACCTCCAGATCTCCCTGCTCTACCTTTTTCATGCCGTCTAACAGATATTTCATAGGCTTTGTAATTCCAGACACAATCCATATGCTAAAGCATATTCCTAATATGAGAACTACGAGTAAAATCATTACATTTTTCAGAATCATATTTTTGATATCATCTTCTATTTCTTTACTCTCCATCACAACGATAAATTTCCATCCTGTTCGGGCATTGGTTGTGAAATTCATAAAATACTCTTTCCCATTGATTTCATACTCCAACTGCCCTGTATCTAAGTCTTTTATTTTTTCAAAAAATGGTTCAGAAGAAATGCTTTTGGAAATCATCTCTTTTTTCCTATGGGCAGTAATAATACCATCAGAATTTACCGCATATGCATATCCCGTTTTCCCTAAATAAATCTCTTCTAAAATGGAACTAAAATAGTCTGTAGATACTGCAGCAGCAACAACACCTATTGTTTTTGCATCCTTATTCACAGTTTTAGCAATAATAATTTCAGTATTTCCAGATTGTTCATTGGCTGCTGGAGACAGATAAACCACTCTTCCTTTATTACTCATAGCCTTTTTATACCATACTTCTTTTGTAGGCTCATAATTTAGGGAGACAGTTTTCGTCTCGGGATATTGATAAAAAATATTATTATAAGTGGCAATCATTAATCTTTTGATCGCGCCATTTCCTTCTTCGTAATACTTAAAATCTCCCAGAATTTTTTTCTTGTTATCTTCAGAAATCAAAATGTTGGAAACACTATTCTCTCTAGAAATAGCCTGAAGAGTTAATTCAATGCTTGCAAATAATTTTTCAGAAGATTTTTCAATCTGCTTTGCCAATAGAATTTCTGACTCATTGGCAAATCGCTTAATTCTCCTAGTTGTCTCCAAGGAATTGTTGATCACTACGATAATGAGACTGCTTACTTGCATTACAATTACAACAACCAGAATTTTATTCAATATGCTTTTACTGAATGATTTCACAAACAGTTCCATGCAAGTCCTCCTTATTCTTCATGTTCTTCATGATCTTTTGATAAATCATTTGTTGTATCATAGCCTTTATCAGTAAAATTAAAATAAAGTTCTTGTTAAATTCTTGTTAATCTTTTTTAAGCCAAAAAACAACTGCATTGTATTTGTAAAATAAAAAAGTTTGGTCCCGTGCAAACAAGACAAACTTTCTTATGTCATAAAAAAAGAACAAGAATTAAATCCTTGTTCTTTTCCATATTCTGCACTTAATTTTTTATTCTCGGAAGGGTAACGGTAAAAATACTCCCCACTCCTTCTTTACTGTTTACCTCGATCGTACCATCATAAAGTTTCACAATATGTTTTACAATAGAAAGACCAAGTCCTGTTCCACCCATTTTTCTCGATCTTCCTTTATCCACCCGATAAAATCTTTCGAAAAGTCGAGGGATATGTTCTTTAGATATTCCTATTCCTGTATCTTCTACGATCACTTTCAAGGTGTCCTGCTCTGTTTTACAGATGAGTTTCACTTTTCCTTTTTCAGTATACTTTATGCCGTTATCGATTAAATTAATCAGAATCTGTTTCATTCTGTCCGCGTTGCAATAGAAAAACATTCTATCTTCAATATCCTTTTCTAAAGCAATACCCTTTTCTTCTGCTTTCGGTCTCAGTATTGCAAAAACTTCGTCAATCAGTTCATTCATATCCTGCATAGACATATCAATGTCTACTTCTCTCGTTTCAATTTCTGACAGGGATAATATATCTTGAATTAAGCGATATAATCTTTCCGTTTCTATATCAATAATATCTAAAAATCGTTCTGCTACTTTTTGGTTTTCTAATGCTCCATTTTTTAAAGTATCCACAAAACCCCTGATAGAAGTCAAAGGCGTCTTCAGTTCATGGCTTACGCTGGATACAAAATCACTTCGCATTTGTTCCAGCTTCCTTATTTGAGTAATATCTTGTATGACAAGCAAAGTTCCTATGATTCGCTCTCCTTGTTCTGTCAATGTAATCGGGCTTGTATAGATTCTCAAAATCTTGGTTTGCTCATCTAATTCCAATTCATCCACAATAGATTCTTGATTTTGAACAGACCTTTCTAAAGCCTCCAGTATTTTTGAATTCCTTACGACTTCATAAAATAGCTTTCCATATACATAATCCTCTTTTACAGAAAATATTTTATATGCGACAGGATTCATAAGCATGATATGGAGACCGGAATCCACAGCAATAATTCCGTTAATCATACTGTTCATAATGGATTCTAACTGGATGTTTTTATGCTTCAACTGAAAAATCGAATATTTTAATTCCTTTGCCATATAATTAAAAGATGTTGCTAATTTTTCAATTTCTTCATCTCCATCCACATATACCTTTTTATTATAATTTCCTTTGGCTATTTCTTCTGCTGCATAAACAAGCTGACGAATAGGCCGTGAAAACTTCTTAGAAAAAATAAAAGCAGCAATAATTGCAATAATTACTCCAAATAAGATTCCTATCATACTATAATCAGCGATTGTACGATTCATTTCCTGAATTTCAACCAGGGGTACCGACAATCTCAGCACTCCGGTAAAATCTTTGGTTTTTATCGGACATGCAATGTATATAAGATGAACCCCTAACGTCTCACTGTATCTTTTACTGAATCCTATTTCATTCTGTAAAGCTTTTATGATTTCAGGACGATTAATATGATTTTCCATAATTTCAGGGGATGACTCAGAATCCCCCAATACTTTTCCATTTTGATCTATGATCGTCAGGCGGGCATTAACGCTTTTTCCATATTCTATAGCAAAATTTTGAAAATCCATTTCTTCCACAGATTTGAATTCATTAATGAACAAATCTGTAAGGAGTTTTCCCTGAACTGAAAGTTCATGTTTTAACCTGTTTGTGTAATACTTCTGGCTGGTCTGAAGAGCTGAATAGGCTGTTGCCAAACAAGAAAAAACAATTAAAACAGTATATGTAATAAGAAGTCTTCTCTGCATTATTTCACTTACTTTCTTCCCTAAATTTATAACCTATTCCGCGTACCGTTTTTATAAAAAAAGGTGAGCTGTCATCATCTTCTATTTTCTTTCTCAAATTTCTTATATGAACATCTACCGTGCGACTTTCACCCACATAATCATATCCCCAAATCTTTTCCAATAACTCTTCTCTGGAAAAAACTCTTCCAGGATTCTTGGCCAGTACAGCTAAAAGCTCAAATTCTTTTAATGGCATTTCAATTACATTATCGCTCTTTTTCACTGTTCTGGTAGTCTCATTGATTGCCAGATTCCCTACTTGAATGATTTTTTCTTTTTCTGTTGACTGTGGTAAATATTCTGTTTCTTCCTTTCGTCTTAATACAGCTTTAATCCGCGCTAAAAGCTCACGAACCCTAAAAGGTTTCCCAATATAATCATCTGCCCCCATTTCTAAACCAAGTACTGCATCAATTTCTTCATTTTTGGCTGTTAACATAATCACAGGGATATTTTTTAAAGACTCATTAAAGCGAATTCTTTTTAAAACTTCTAATCCGTCAATACCAGGAAGCATAAGATCCAGAATTACTAAATCTACAGAAGCATTGAGTTTTTCCAATGCTTCTTCTCCAGATTCTGCCTCTGATACTTCATATCCGGTATTCTCAAGATTATATTTTAATAACTCTAAAATATGAATTTCGTCATCTACGATTAAAATTTTTCGTTTTGACATAAAATCACTCCAATAATCTTTAGTTGATCGAGTTCATAATAACATATGAACTATTCTATAACAACAAAAATGCTGTTGCATCATCCTTATGAAATAAAAAGATTTGTCCCTTGCAAACAAGATGACTGTCTTATTTCACCAGAAAAAGTTTCGCTCGCAAAACTCTCCCGCCGAGTGCAGTTGGTAAAACCAACAGAATACAACACACTTGAATGCACATCCTGTACGGAAAACTTTTATAGTATAGGAAATCCAGAGAAATTTCCCATACTATAAAAAAAGCAGCTGCGCTTTTTAAAGCATGCTGCCTATACTGCCAATACCGATTATGCCTATAAAAAATAATAAATAACAGATGCACCCTAGAATTGGAACTCCAATCCCTATAAACAGTAAAATCTTCCCAAATTTCTTTTTTTCTAAAGAAGCATTTTGATCCGTCATCCAAATAATTCCTAATATGATCCCCAATAAAGGTCCTGGAAAAATAATTGTTCCTATAATCAGTAGTGCTTTTAGTCCTCCACTTAATTCTTGATCCATATTAACCCCCCTGTTTACATTTTCATATTATTTTTTAATTATACAAGTATTATTGGTTATATACAACATAAATTACTTTTTAATCTAAAATGGACAAATATTTATTGTGTATTTTGTTTTTATGCTGCAAATAGTAATATTGAAAACCAATATTATTATTTTATGCTGCTCAGAAAGAAGGGATGACATGACAAATATTTTAACCAGTCAGCAGCTCTCTGATGAATTAAACAAATTAAAGTCATTAATCAACGACTTTGATTATTCAGAATTAAGAAATGTTACATTCTTAAATCTGGAATCTTTATATACTTATATTTCAGAAGTGGAAGATAACCCTTTTCAGAGACAATATGAAGCACTTCAGGCTTCTCTGGATATACTGGAACCCTATATACCTTTTGCAATAGGAGAAAGAGCAAGAGAATTTTTAATTCTGGCAAGTCAAATGACTACAGATGAAGAAATTGAAGCTTTAAAACAAGACTATTTAGAAAGAATGCGATTAGATTTTGTAAATACGATTCGCATGATTCAATCAGAAGAGGAATGGAAATATCTTACTCAAATCTGTGAAACCATAAGACAAAGTAAAGAATCTCAGATGATGTATCAATACTGATCAAGAGCTGTATTTTTGAAACTTTTTACTCCGTTTTAATCTGGATAAAAAGTATATCTCAAAAACTGTAGATAAAATATTGCAATACATGGCATATTTCTCAAACTTTCCTTTGATCCATCCTCTTTTTTGCTCTTTAGGAATATGGTAAACATATGGCCATTTTACTTTTTTAATTTGGTATCCCATTTTGCGTGCATATTCAGTAATCATCATTTCAATACCATATCTTGTATGCTCAAAATGGGGCATACTCTCCAGTAATGCCCTTCGAATCAATCTCTGCCCCGATAAAAACGGGGCAATTTTATGAGAAAGATCCGTAATGAATTTCCCTTTTGAAAAAGTACCAATCACCATATCAATATTTTCTCGTTTTGCATATTCTATCATAGAAATCAAATGCTCTTTACTTAGCCCTTTTAAATCTGCATCCAAAAATAAGATCCACTCTCCGCTGCTGGCCTCTAATCCTCGTTTTATAGCTGCTGCTTTTCCTTGATTAAAAGGAAGCTCTATTAAAGTTACAGGATACTTTTTTACTTCCTGTGTAGTCTGGTCAACTGAACCGTCATTGACAACAATGATTTCTTTAATCATCTCAAAACCCATTAATACAGATAAAACATTGCCAATTCTTCCCTCTTCATTATACGCAGGAATAATTACCGATATATCCATGGAAGTGCTCCTTTTTCTCCTATTTCTTCTTTTAACATTGTCTCTATATGTTAATTTTCTATAGTATGAACAGTCCAACGCTTATTTATTTGACATTTTTAATCATTGACGTTTGTCCCATTAGAGTTTACCATAATAATAAGGTATATTTTAAAGAATGGAGACATCATATGTATTGGGGAGATAAGCCTTATCATTCTCTGAATTACTTTCTTCGTCAAAAATTTGGAGAAAAAATTTTCAAAATTTCATTAGATGGAGGATTTACATGTCCTAACCGGGACGGTACATTATCTGATAAAGGATGTATTTTTTGCAGCGGAAGAGGATCCGGTGATTTTGCTCCACCAGCTATTCTTCCCATTTCAGAACAGTTTTATCAAAGCAGAGCTCTTTTAGATAACAAATGGAAGTCGGGAAAATATATTGCTTATTTTCAGGCCTTTTCAAATACTTATGCACCTGTAGATGTGCTTAGAAAGAAATACGAAGAAGCATTATCACTGCCTGATGTGGTGGGGATTGCCATTGCCACCCGTCCCGATTGCTTAGATCATTCTGTCTTAGATTTATTGGATGAAATCAATCAAAAGACTTACTTATGGGTGGAGCTTGGCCTCCAGACCATTCACGAAGATACTGCTTTTCTCATTCAAAGAGGTTATTCCCTTTCATGTTTTGAAGAAGCAGTCCATAATCTTTCAAAAAGGAATATAGATACAGTGGTTCATCTGATCCTGGGGCTTCCGGGAGAAAATAAGAACGATATTCTTTCATCCATTCAATATATAGCCAGTCAATCTGTACAAGGGGTTAAGCTTCACCTTTTGCATATTATCAAAAATACCCCACTATATGATTATTATTTGAAAAATCCTTTTCATGTATTAACAATGGAGGAATACATTGACTTAATCATCGACTGCCTGGAACTGCTGCCTCCTTATATGGTTATTCATCGAATTACTGGAGACGGTCCAAAGGAATTGCTGGCAGCTCCTTTGTGGAGTAAAAATAAAAAAGCAGTGTTAAATGGGATTCATAAAAGGTTTAAAGAAAGGAATACCTGGCAGGGCAAACTTTACTGATTTTCTTGTCGGGAATGACTTTTTGGTATACAATTAAGTAGTATGACTTATTTACTACGACAGGAGGGATTCTGGTGTTTCAATCTATAAATGAATTAGCCACAAACAAGTTAATTTTGCTGTACTTAATTTCTAAAATTAAAATGCCTTTATCCCATGCACAAATTACTCAATTTATTATGGAAAGAGCCTATATGGACTATTTTTCTCTTCAGCAATATTTAACAGAACTGATCGATGCAAATTTAATCGTCAGTCAGCAGGAAAATCATAAAACCCGTTATATCATTGCCAATAAAGGAATAACTACTCTCGAATACTTTATCAATCGTATTCCAGAAAATATCAGACTGGAAATAGACGAATACATAAAAAAAAATCGCCAGCAATTAAAAAAGGAACTGGAGATTACCGCCGAATACATCCCTGAAAAGCATAGTGAATATATGGTACATTGCAAAGTAAAAGAAAATGATATAACCCTGATGGACTTACAACTCAGTGTTGCTTCAAAAGAGCAAGCAAAAAAAATATGTGAGAACTGGAGGAGAAACGCACAGAATTTATACGGATCCATATTATCAAGCTTAATTCAAAATCCACCTGATGAATAAAGGGCTTAACTTATGAGTCCTCTTCTGTGAGCTTCTTGCGAAAGGATTTGATGTTTTTCACGGGCAAAGCCAAAAGCGAGTTTTGCCATTTTTTTATGCAGATATTCTACAGAATCTTTTTTATTCTCTAATTCTTCAATCCACTTTTGTGTACTTTCAACGTCCTTTTTCACTTTATCTATTTCACTTAATAAACATTGATCATCCAAGTGAACATATTGAGATGACCACTGTGTTCTCAAATCCATATTGCTTCCTCCCTTCAATAATGAATGACAATCTAAATATATACTATTACTATTATAACCATATTAATACAATATTAAATTTATATTACAAATTAAAAAGGAACGCATACTATGCGTTCCAAAGCAAAATCGGGGTGACAGGATTCGAACCTGCGACCTCTTAGTCCCGAACCAAGCGCTCTACCAAACTGAGCCACACCCCGAAAAAATATTTTCTTAAATTCGCTGCAAATTATATTATATATTCTTTTAATCGTTTTTACAAGTATATCTTGAAAAAAATAAAGCAATAAAAAAAGTCCGGCAATCGGACTTTAGAAAATATATATTATCTTAAATCTCTATACTCATCGTCTACCGGCATAACTGCCCAGCAAATAATGTAAAGTAAAAATCCTGGAAATCCTGTACTCATAAGCGTTAATAAAACCCATAAAATGCGGACCAACGTAGGATCAAAATCAAAATACTCAGCAATTCCTCCGCAAACTCCTGCAATTTTTTTATCTCTAGTGGATAAATGCAATCTTTTTTGCATCATGACCCCTCCTTTTCCCATTGACTTTATTTATTAAACTCGTAACGTAAAGGTTGCTTCATTTTTCATTACTATATACGGCACATCTGAAAAAAAGTTTGTTTTCTAAAATATTATTTTTCATTTTCTTCATTAAGAACCCACTGATCCAATATTTCCCATATCTCATCTTTTCCCTGTTTAGTTTCAGCAGAAAAAGGAATAATGATATGGTTTGGATCCATCTGAAGCGTCTTACGGATAAGGGAAATTTGCTTTTGAATCTGGCTTCTTTTAATTTTATCCGCCTTGGTTGCAACTACCAGTACATTTTTTTGATAATGGCAAATCCAGTCATACATCATTTTGTCATTTTCACTGGGCTCATGTCTTATATCTACCAATAAAACCACAAGTTTCAGCTGTTCTCTCTTAGTCAGATAGCTTTCTATGAATTTACCCCATTTTTCTCTTAAATCTTTGGATACCTTAGCGAATCCGTACCCGGGGAGATCAACAAAATACAGTTTATCTTCTACATTGTAGAAATTGATAGTCTGAGTTTTCCCTGGCTGACTGCTGGTTCTCGCTAAAGCTTTTCGATTGACCAGGGCATTGATCAACGAAGATTTCCCTACATTGGATTTCCCCGCAAAAGCGATTTCATTCAAATGGCTCTGAGGAAATTGACTTGGATTACCACAAACCATATCTAAACTTACATTATTTACATTCATAGAGATTCTCCTTAATAATAGCATGATTTAAGACTTCTTCCATATTCTTTACAAGAACAAACTCCATATTCTCTTTGATTGAATTAGACAATTCATTCAAATCTTTTTCATTGTCTATGGGCAAAATGACTGTCTTGATGCCCGCTGCTTTTGCCGCTAAGATTTTTTCTTTTAGGCCTCCTATGGGAAGAACTCGTCCACGAAGGGTAATTTCACCTGTCATTCCCACATCATTGCGCACAGGCTGATTCGTAAGGGCAGAAATCATTGCAGTTGCCATAGTAATGCCTGCAGAAGGTCCATCCTTAGGAACCGCACCTTCCGGGATATGAATATGAATGTCCATATCTTTGTAAAAGTTACTATCGATGCCCAGACTCTCTGCTCTGGAACGAATATAGCTTATAGCTGCTTTTGCTGATTCCTTCATAACATCTCCCAATTGACCCGTCAGCTCAAATTTTCCGGTCCCCTTCATAGTATTTACTTCTATCGATAAAGTATCCCCTCCAACCGGAGTCCATGCTAGGCCTCGTGCTATACCAATTTCTGCCTGTTCCATAATCTTATTGATTCTGTATTTCTTGACACCTAAATATTTCTCTAAATTGGATTCAGTAATACGAACACATTTTTTATCTTCTTCCAGGATTTCTTTAGCCGCTTTTCTGCATAATTCTCCTATACATCTTTCCAACTTACGTACTCCGGCTTCCTTTGTATAATAGGTAATAATGTTTTTAATCACTTCCCTGCTTATACGAAGCTGGGATCTTGTCATGCCATGCTTTTCTAATTGCTTATCTATCAAGTGATTATAGGCGATATGGAATTTTTCTTCTTCCGTATAACTGGAAATCTGAATAACCTCCATCCTGTCCAAAAGAGGTCTTGGAATCGTATCAAGCGTATTGGCTGTTGCTAAAAATAACACATTGGATAAATCAAACGGCAGTTCAATAAAATGATCTCTAAAGGCATGGTTCTGTTCTGCATCCAACACTTCAAGCAATGCAGCAGAAGGATCCCCTCTAAAGTCTGAACTCATTTTATCTATTTCATCCAATAACATTAAAGGATTTTTCGATTTTGCCTGCTTTAACCCCTGTATGATTCTTCCGGGAAGAGCTCCTACATAAGTACGCCTGTGTCCCCTGATTTCTGCTTCGTCCCTTACTCCTCCCAAAGAAATTCTGACATAATTACGATTAAGCGCTTTGGCAATAGAATGGGCAATGGATGTCTTACCTACTCCCGGAGGTCCCACTAAACATATAATTGGACTATTGACCTTGGGAGACATTTCTCTTATAGACAAAAATTCCAAGATTCTTTCTTTTACTTTTTCCAGTCCGTAATGGTCTTTTTCTAAAATCTTTTTTGCATATTTTATATTATGTGATTCTTTGGTTTCCTTTGTCCAAGGAAGATCCAATATCCAATCAATGTAGTTTCTGACAACTACACTTTCTGCAGAAGCCGCAGGAATTTTCAGCATTCTTTGCAGTTCTTTTTCTACTTTTTCTCTGACTTCCTGAGGGGGATCAATTTCATTGAGTTTTTCCCTATATTCATTAATTTCTCCCTGTATGCCATCTCGGTCTCCAAGCTCATTTTGAATAATTTTTAGCTGTTCTCTAAGATAATATTCCTTTTGGGATTGATCAATATTTTTCTTAACCTTGTCCAGAATATCTTTTTGAACATTTAAGATTTCTATTTCAGATTTTAAAATCTTAATAACCATCAAGAGTCTTTCTTCTTCATCAAATGCACTTAAAATCTTTTGCTTGTCCTCTAATCTCAGCTGAATATTAGAGGCGATAGCATCCGCCATTTCTCCTGGCTTTTCCATTGAAACAATATTTCTTATGGTATCGGATGAAATTCTGTTGTTTACTTTTGCATATTCTTCAAAAATTTCAGCCCCAGCTCTAATGAGTGCTTGTTTATTAACATCTATAGGATCTTCTTCATGATCATACTCTTCAACATTAACCAAGAAATATGGATCTTCCTGCTCAAACGAAACAATTTTTCCTCTTTTATTGCCTTCAACCAATACACGGATTGTATTGGTAGGAAGCTTTAAAATCTGCTTAATGGAAGAAATCGTTCCTACATTGTACAAATCCTTACTTTCTGGTTCTTCCGTCTCAGCATCCTTCTGGGCAACCAGAAATATTGACTGATCACTGATCATAGCCTCTTCTAAAGCTCGTATGGATTTTGGACGGGCTACATCAAAATGCAGAATCATATTAGGGAATACATTAAGCCCTCTTAATGCAACTAAAGGCATCTGTAACATATTCTTATCATCTTTTTTCATTATATTTCCACCTCAAAGTTTATTTCTTCTGTAATTATGAGTAATTTGTTGTAAATTGTCAAATCTATTGTTAACAGTAATTGCATTCATCAATTATATTTTCAATTGATGGGCCCACCTTATTCTTCACGGATTAACCATAGATTTAATGTATGCAAAATGAAGATGAATTAAAAAAGAGACGTATAACAATGTACGACTCTTTTTTTAAATACAATTATTCACCTTACATGGGGTACGCTCTTTAGTTTTTTCCATATAAATGTACTGTAGATGTTCTGATACTACTTTCACCTGGAATTCCTTATATCCAAGCTTTTTATATAAATTGATATTTCTTATACTCTTATGTCCGGTAAATATTTCGAATCTTGTACAATCTTCAAAAATCTTTTCAACCTCTTCAATAAGGCGGGTTCCTATTCCTTGTCTTTGAAATTTGGGATGAACCACTAATCTGCCTACATAACAGGTATCGCCTTGTCTGTACGCCCTTACAGCACCAATAATAACGCCGTTCATAATAGCTTTTAAAAACAGATGTTTCGAAAATTCACTTTCAATTTCATCCAATGTTTCTGTTAGTGGTAGCAAATGAAAATCGCTATATAACTCTGCTTCACTCATATAGGCCTGCTTTTGAAGCAAAAGAATTTCAGCCAAATCTTTCACTTGAGCTTGTTCTATAATCACTTCCACTACCCCCTCTATGTATTTAAAAATTATACCATATGTAAAAATGCTTTCTCAACATATATTTAAAAATATTTACATAAAAAATATGAAAAAAGACCCAATGTTTTTAACATAAGGTCTTAATTTACAAATCAGTGTTTATATCCCTTGTGCAGTTAATACTTTAGAAGTATCAGGCTTGGAAACAAGCTCATCTTTTGCCTCCTTAAACACTTCTTTTAAAACTTCATCGATGTTTTTAACCGGAATGACTTTTATATTATAATCTTCAAAGGTTTCCTGCCAATTGTCTGCAGGAATAAGTACTTCTTCAATTCCTGCTGATATTGCTGCATTGATTTTGGCATGTACACCCCCTACAGGATGAACATTTCCTCTTATTGAAATCTCGCCAGTCATGGCTATTTTATTAGAAACCGGCTTTTTTAAGATCGCTGAATATACTGCAGTAAAGATTGCAATTCCTGCAGAAGGTCCATCCACAGGCATTCCCCCGGGGAAATTGATATGAATATCGTAATCTTTATAGTTGACATTTAAAATGTTTTTCATAGCAGTTAAAACATTGTCTATTGATCCTTTGGCAGTACTTCTTCTTTTCATTTTTCCATTGGATTTATTAAATTCTTCTTCTTCAATAATCCCTGTTACAGTTACAATCCCTTTTGATTTTTCCTCCGCAGGTTCAGCAATCACTTCAATTTCAAGTAATGCTCCCATTCGAACTCCGTAAACCGCAAGTCCATTAACACATCCTACAGCTTTTTCGGAGGATATCTTTTTATCAGGTCTCTTGCTGTATTGTCCAAATTCAATGACCCATTCCACATCTTTAACGGTGATCTCTTTCCTGTTTTCTATAGTAGCTATACATCCTGCCGTTTGAACGATATTCACTGCATCTCTTCCGTTAGACGCATACTGGGTGATCAGCTCTGCTACTCCTTCCTCCAAAGCAAAAGCTCCCTTTTTTGCCGCATTCTTTACAATTTTCCCTACATCATCTTTAGTAAGAGGTTGAAAGAATATTTCGGTACATCGGGAACGAAGAGCCGGAGGTATTTCTTCCGGAGTTCTTGTTGTTGCTCCTATTAATCTGAAATCTGCGGGTAAACCATTTTGGAAAATATCATGAATATGACTTGGAATATTGCTGTCTTCTGAAGAGTAGTATGCACTTTCTAAAAATACCTTTCTGTCTTCCAGAACCTTTAAAAGTTTGTTCATCTGTATGGGATGAAGTTCTCCTATTTCATCAATGAATAAAACGCCTCCATGGGCTTTGGTAACCGCTCCTGGTTTGGGTTGGGGAATTCCAGCGCTTCCATATGCCCCTGCCCCTTGGTAAATAGGATCATGAACAGAACCGATAAGAGGGTCTGCAATACCCCTTTCATCAAATCTGAGAGTCGTTGCATCCATTTCTATAAATTTCGCATCTTCTTTAAAAGGAGAGATAGCGATCTTTTTTGCTTCTTCCAGGGCAACTCTGGCAGCTGCGGTTTTACCTACCCCCGGTGGTCCGTATATGATGACGTGCTGTGGATTAGGTCCGCACAAAGCTGCCTTTAAGGCCTTCAGTCCATCATTCTGACCAATGATTTCATCGAAGGAACTGGGACGTGTTTTCTCCGATAAAGGCTCAGACAAATGAATTGCTCTTAATTTCTTTAATTTCTCTAATTCTTTCTTGGATTCTTTCCCAATAGAAGTTTTTGTAGTCTGCTGTGTTTTCAAAAGAGTGAAAAAATAAATTCCTACAATGATTGTAAATACAAACTGAATATAGATTAAAATATCGCTCACGAAATATCCTCCTATCATGCGTCCAAGGTGATTTACGTATAGTATGCACAATCAGGAGGTTTTTATGATATAAAAAGTGTACAATCTTTCGATTGTACACTTTTATTGAAATATACTGTTTTATGAGGCTGATTCTCCTCTTTTGGCTTTTTTCTTCTTTGGCTTTTTGATCGGCTGTTTGTTTGGATTAATAATAATCTCCGGCTTTCTATTAAACTCAACAGTTTCTTTTGTAATAATACATTTCTCCACGTCTTTAGTAGACGGAATTTCATACATAACATCTGTCATCAATTCTTCAAGAATTGCTCTTAAGCCTCTGGCACCAGTTTCTCTTTCAATTGCTTTCTTGGCAATTAAATTCAGTGCTTCTTGCTCAAATTCGATGATAACGTCATCCATTTCAAACAATTTCTTATATTGCTTGATCAGTGCATTCTTAGGTTCCGTTAAGATCTGTATAAGAGCTTCTTCATCCAGGCTGTTTAAAGTTACGATAACAGGCACCCGACCGATGAATTCAGGAATAAGACCAAATTTAAGCAAATCTTGTGGTAAAAGATGGTTGAGAACTTCTCCGATATTTTTTTCCTTTTTACTCTTTACCTCTGCACCAAAGCCCATTCCCTTTTTACCGATTCTTTTTTCAATAATCTTCTCGATTCCGTCAAAAGCTCCACCACAAATAAATAAAATATTGGTCGTGTCAATCTGAATGAATTCCTGATGAGGATGCTTTCGCCCTCCCTGGGGTGGAACAGAAGCCACTGTACCTTCCAGAATTTTAAGAAGGGCTTGCTGCACACCTTCACCGCTTACATCTCTCGTTATGGACGGATTATCAGATTTACGGGCAATTTTATCTATTTCATCAATATATATAATGCCTTGTTCTGCTCTTTCAATATCATAATCTGCTGCCTGAATAAGTTTCAGCAAGATATTTTCTACATCTTCACCAACATAACCTGCTTCAGTCAGAGATGTTGCATCTGCCATCGCAAATGGAACATTCAACATTTTTGCTAAGGTTTGTGCAAGCAAAGTTTTACCTGAGCCTGTAGGACCAAGCATCAAAATATTACTTTTTTGGAGCTCAACATCATCATAACGGTCATCAGAATAAATTCTTTTATAATGATTATACACCGCAACAGCAAGGGCTTTTTTTGCTTTATCTTGCCCTATAACATATTCATCCAAAACAGCCTTAATTTCTTTGGGTTTAGGAACCTTAGCGACTTCTCTATTTTCAGGAAGATCATCGAATTCTTCTTCTATGATCTCGGAGCACAGCTCAATGCATTCATCACATATATATACACCAGGGCCAGCGATTAAGCGTCTCACTTGCTCCTGGTTTTTTCCGCAAAATGAACACTTAAGCTGTTTCTTCTCTTCATATCTTCCAGCCATTAGCTCACCTCTTATTATTTACTACTTCCTTGAAGTAATCACTTCATCAATCAGCCCATATTCTTTCGCTTCCTGTGCGGTCATGAAATAGTCTCTTTCTACATCTCTCTCAATTTTTTCAAGGGGTTGCCCGGTATTCTCACTTAACATTTGATTCATTTTTTTCTTGGTTTTAAGAATATGCTCTGCATGAATCTGAATATCTGTTGCCTGACCCCTTGCCCCTCCTAAAGGCTGATGAATCATGACTTCTGCATTAGGAACAGCAAATCTTTTTCCTTTTGCTCCGCCACTGAGTAGAAAAGCGCCCATACTTGCAGCCATACCTATGCAAATAGTGGATACATCCGGCTTAATATAGTGCATCGTATCATAGATTGCCATACCTGCTGTAATAGAGCCACCAGGACTATTTATATATAAATGAATATCTTTATCAGGATCTTCTGCTTCCAGGAACAAAAGCTGTGCAACAACCAGGTTTGCTGTAACATCGTTGATTTCTTCACCAAGAAAAATAATTCTGTCTTTTAGCAGTCTGGAATAAATATCATAGGAACGTTCGCCCCTACTGGTCTGTTCAACAACTACTGGCACTAAGCTCATACAGCATTCCTCCTTATACTTATTTTTAGCATAGAGTATAATTTCTGCGGATTAATTTGCTTCTTTTGCGCTATCTACTACCAAGTCAACAGCTTTTCTGATTTTGATATCTTCTCTTATTGCTTCTTTTTCCGCATCTCCAACATTACTTAATAATTTGTCTAACTCCATCTGATATTGTTCAGCCATTCTCTTGAATTCATCATTTAGTTCTTCATCCGTTACTTCAATGTTTTCATTCTTAGCAATTTCTTCAAGAACTAATCTTGCTTTTACTTGGAACTCTGCATCAGAACGGAAGTTTTCTCTAAGATTTTCCATTGTTTGTCCTGTAAATTGAAGATATTGTTCAACTGGCAAGCCTTGATATTTCATTCTCATGCTGAAGTCTTGTACCATCTGATCAATTTGATTATTAATCATTACTTCCGGTACATCCATTTTTGCATTTTCAATGACTTTTTCAAGGGCATTTCTTTCTTTTTCTAACTTAGCAGCTTTTTCTTTTTGCTCTAACAGTTTTGCCTTAATATCTTGTTTGTATTCATCTAAAGTTTCAAATTCGGAAACATCCTTTGCAAATTCATCATCTAATGCTGAAAGTTCTTTTTCTTTAATTTCTTTAATTTTTACTTTAAATAAAGCTGGTTTACCTGCTAAATCCTTTTGATGATAGTTTTCAGGGAAAGTAACATTAACTTCTACTTCATCTCCAGGATTTGCTCCGATGAGTTGTTCTTCAAAAGTATCAATAAAGCTGTGAGAACCTATTTTAAGAGAATAATCTGCTCCTTTTCCGCCCTCAAAAGCTTTTCCATCCATAAATCCTTCAAAATCTATAATAACTTCATCTCCGTCTTTAACAGGACGGTCTGTTACCGTAATAATACGGGCATTTTGATCTTGAACTTTCTTTAATTCTTCTTCAATTTCTTCATCTTTCACTTCAATATCCATTTTTGGTACTGTAACTTCTTTATATTGACCTAATGTTACCTCAGGCTTTACTGTTACAATAGCAGTAAGCACTATATCCTTACCTTTTTCAATTTTTTCAACATCAAATTCAGGTCTTGATACAACTTCTAAATTGTGTTCTTTAATTGCCGCTTCATATGCGTCAGGAATAACGTAATTAATGGCATCTTCATAAAAAATCTCTGGACCATACATTTTTTCTACAAATGCTCTTGGAGCTTTTCCTTTACGGAATCCAGGAATTGAAATATGTTTTTTATTTTTATTGAAGGCATATTGCATACCTTCTTCAAATCTTTCTGCCGAAACTCCAATTGTCAATTTAACTTGATTATTTTCTAATCTTTCTAACTGCGAACTCATTCATTTGTCCTCCTTGAACGATATTTTTATCTATGTACATTGCTTTATCAGGTGCACATAGTATTTTTGTAAAGTAAAATTTACAAATAGCCATTTAAATATTATACCATATACTATACTGTAAATCTACTAAAATGCATATTTTCTTTATTATCACCAGTTTCCAAAACATTATATCTAATAAAAAAAACAACGTCAAGGCGTCATATGATTTCTATTTCGATATCATAAATTTCCGCTTCAATATTATTTTCTATATAATTAATTACATTTTGAATCATTTGGTCGGCATGT
The DNA here is from genome assembly GCF_016908775.1 of Defluviitalea raffinosedens. Taxonomy (NCBI): domain Bacteria; kingdom Bacillati; phylum Bacillota; class Clostridia; order Lachnospirales; family Defluviitaleaceae; genus Defluviitalea; species Defluviitalea raffinosedens. Next base: position 173,424 of record NZ_JAFBEP010000002.1, read on the forward strand.
TGGGTCTCCTGAGAAACACAGGCAATGCCTATCACTCCATTCTGATGGGAATCCTGCATTTCTATTTCAGCAATGGATACATTAAAGCGATGTTTGACTTTGCTTATAATACTTTTTAAAATCATTCTCTTTTCCTTTAATGACGATACCCAGTTTGCCCGGAAATAAATCTTGCATGTTCCAATGATCATAATAACACTCCATTTATATGTTTTTCCTAAATAAATAGGATGCTCCATATAGGAATATTATAAACTATATTATCATATTCTATGAAAAAGAACAAAGTGCTCTGAAAAATCATTCGATCTTTGAATACAAAATAAGCTAAACTCTTCTTAAGGAATATCTTAAAAAGAATTTAGCCTAGTATAGCCACAATTATTCAGAGCGATCATATTGTGTCACACGAATCCAGTCGTATTCTGCTGTCAATGGTACTTTCCCATCGAAAGCATTGAGCCAACCGTCAACACCTGTTCCCGGCCACACATTCATCATTACTTTGGCAGGAGTAACAGGAATGTTCTCGGTGGCTGTATATACTGGTTCTCCATCCACATACCAGGTAATTGAGCCTGGCAGCCATTCAAATCCATAGGTATGAAAATCTTCAGAAGCATCAAAGCCTAAATCATGCAAATATTCATGGTTACCAATGCCATTGGTAAAATAGTTAAACTGTACTTTTGTAGTATCTTTACCCAGAAACTCAATATCTATTTCATCCCAGGGATTGTTGTCACTGGGACCGGTATATGTAAAGAATGATGACACAACACCATCGTTTTTGATAGGTTTCATTCTTACTTCATATAAACCATAACTATAAAAACCTCTGGTACGATATTCCCCTCCTGAATATTTAGGGCTGGCATTTTCTCCATCAGTATTTATAGTTAATTTCATGATCCCATTTTCAAAGTTTACATTGTCCTTTCTCCATGTACAGTCAAACATATTGCCATTAGTCCATCCATCTGCCACTTCAAACAGCTCTTCATCATGAGCATCCAAGTCTGTTTTAAGAACTGTTGTTGCCTTTTGCTCAGTATCTTTTGCTGCCTCTTGTATGTTATTGCTGGCTCCCATCTTTTGATCTCCTTTCTGATTACTTTCGTTAACGTCTTTTGGACCACATCCCGTCAGGACAATTGATGTAACTAAAATAATTCCTAATGTCTTCATAAACTTATGCATGCTGATCAGCTCCTTGTTTTGCTTTTAAAAAGTTATTGCCCAGCAAATATAGTATAACGGTTTGAATTTTAATAATATAGAGCATAATATTATGATATTGTTAGGCAATATTAAGATTTACGTGCACAACTTAATGGCCCAATTGCTAAAAGAAAAAATTGCAAATCCTTTAGCAACTGGGCCATTAAGCTGATCCTATACTCTCTTAATCTACAGACATATTTTTTATAAACTCTTCATCGTTAATTTCTCCTGCCATCATTTCTTTTAACAACAAGTAGTATTTTTCTGTCAACTCTTCAGACATAATTTGGTCATAAGCATGATATAGTGTTCTGTCCTTGTTCATTTCCCAAATCTTATAGAGCAAAGGGAAACGCTCCTGATCAATGCTTTGATTACAGTAAACCGGAATGCCGCTGCCTACTTCGCATACTATAATATCTGATACTTCACGCATAATATCTATGTACATATTAACCAATTCTTCATCTTTTGCAATGAGCCCTTTTTTATTGATCACAAATGTATCTACAAAGCCTCCTATACCTTCTTTATTATTTCCATTTGGAAAAGGAATAACATCTACTTGATCTGAAACTTTTGATAACTCTCCTTCCAGGAAAGTAGTCGCCCAGCTGCCATAATACAGCATGGCTCCTTTTCCCTGTGCAAAATAATAAACGGCATTGTATCCATCACATTCCAAATAATTATCCTGCCACGCTCCCAACTCAACGAGATGATATAATTTACTTGCTGAATTACCAAATTGTGGAGTTGAAAATAAAGAGTGATCTTTTACTGCATCAAATATGCTTTTCCCCGTTCCTTCTCCCTGAACCAAACCCATATAGTAAAGAGACGGAACCCAGCCCTCTAACGCGCTGGTAACCAGGGGATCATAATTCTTTTCTTGTAAATGATTAATCGTCTCAATAAATTGATCATAATCCTCAGGATATTTCAGCTTATTCTCTGAGAATATCTGCCTGTTGCAAAACATGGTCGCCGTCCATCCATATAATGGAAGCCCATATATTTTATTATTAAAAGTGAAGGCATTCATACCACCATCAATAACCTCTGACTGAATCTGCCTGTTTTTCACTGCTAGCGAAAGGTCATAAGCTACATCAGCATCAACCAATCTTTCCAGTTTACTGAATCCCCACCAAAAAAACATATCTGGAAGGTTGCCAGTAAATAAAGCATTATTTATTGCCGCTTGATAAACTTCATTTTTATACACAGTTATTTCAAATGTAATATTGGGATTTTTTTCTTCATACTTTTTAAAAACTCTTTCCAAAGCCTCTTCCGTATCTCCATGAATAGTCCATACTCGAATAACTTCTTTTTTGTTCTTATTATCTGAAGCATCGCCCCAAATAAAATCTGAATAAATGTTTAGCAGTAAAACTATTAAAGTGATCCCCAAGAAAAATAAAAGCTTTATAATCGGATTATCTTTCAAGCTTTTTCTGCCACCTTTCAGATATTTCTAAATATCGTGAACAAGTAAATTATATCATATAGTTTTGATACTATACAAGCTTTCCTACTAATTACAGATCGCAAAACTTTCTCCAATAGTTCAATATCCTTGTAAAATTAAACATATCTAAAAACAGACAAAAACTTAGACGAACACATAAATGTGCTCATCTAAGTTCCTACATTTTAGTTTATTGCTTTGCTTTAATCTATTATCCCTTAACTGCACCAGCAGTCATACCAGTAACGAAATACTTCTGTAACCCGAAAAATATAATTGAAACTGGTAAAGTGGTTACACAGCCAGCAGCCATCAACAAATCGTAACGGTTTTGATAGTTGCCAACATACAAACGTATTCCTACCGGTATGGTTGCTACGTCAGCTGATGTCGTCAATACCCATGCAAACAAAAGTTCATCCCAGGCCATAAGAAATATGTATATACCTGTTGCAATGATTCCTACTTTAGCTATAGGTAGTATTATTCTTACAAATGCCCCAAATCGACTGCATCCGTCGATGATTGCAGCTTCCTCCAATTCAGTCGGAATACTTGCAAAAAAACCTCTTAAAATCCATATACTGAAAGGAATAAAGAAGGCTGAATATACGATTACTACTCCCTGATAAGTATTGATCAACTGAATTTCAAATGTATCCTGGATCTTAATGAACATTAAATAAAGAGGCAACAAAAACATAATTCCCGGAACCATCTGGGTTGCTAAAACTGTGGCACCAAATATATTAGAGCCGGGGAATTTGAAACGGGAAACTGCATATCCTGCCAGAGTCGCTATACTTAGTGCCACAGCAGTAGTCGCGCTGCAAATGATAAAACTATTTCTAAAATACTGGAAGAAATTCACTCTTCGCCACATTTCAATATAGTTTTCAAAATGCATCGGTATTCCATAATCGCCGGTTACTATTTCACCCTGTGTCAATAAAGACGATACCACCATCCAGATAATGGGTGCAACAGCAAAAAAGACAAATATACCTAATACAATATGTCCTAAGATATCAAATCTTCTTTTTCGTTTTTTATAATTCACTAGTCATTCACCACCAAATCATCCTGAAAGACTTTATACCATAATGCAACTAAAATCATAACACATATCATTACAATCACTGTGGCAGCAGCACCAGTTCCAAACTGCCATATCTGGAATGAGTTTCTGTTAATATTTGTCATTAATAAATCCCCGTATTCTCCAGGGAATCCCGCACCATGGCCAAACATCATTGCAACGATGTTAAAGGAATAAACATAATTTAAAATACCGTTCAAAATTTGAATAGATAAAACAGGCCTGAGTAAAGGCAGTGTAACATGGCGGAATCTGCCCCAGGCATTGGCTCCATCAATTTCAGCCGCCTCATAGTATTCATCCGGGATTTGCTGTAATCCTGCTAACAGCATTAACATTACAAAAGGAACTTGTCTCCATATGGTTGGTATTATGATTGCAACCAATACTATTGGTCCTGTTAACCAGAAAGGTTTGGTTGGTAGTATATGTAATATATCCACTAATACTCTGTTTATAATTCCATCATTCTGCCACATAAATCCCCACAACATACCTACAACAAAAGAAGGAACAACCCAGGGAGTCATTAATAATGTTCTTGCCAGTCCACGGAATTTAAACTCCCGATTCAGCAGAATAGCAAGTAAAAGTGCTATCACAATAACACTCACACTGCATGCAGTTCCAAATATCGCTGTATTTCTTAATGCATTGAGGAAACCAGAACGAATGGTGCTTTGCGGATCAAATAACACTGTTCTATAGTTATCAAGACCAATAAACGGAGCTTTTAAAAACTGTCTTAAAGTAAATTGATTGAGCTTCAGAAAGGACATACATAGACCTGATACAATAGGTATTAAATGTATGATGATCATCCCTATTACAGCCGGTGTAATCATCAAATATGCTAATTTATTGCTTTTAATTCTGTGCAGAAGTCTTGTCTTTTCATCTTTTACTGCCTTTTTTGGTCCATTTATTTTCGGTTGCCGCAATTCTAAACGCATTTCTACACCTCTCAACGATTAAGTGATCAACCGCTGCAATAAACGCTTTATTGCAGCGGTTTATTTGCTTTAACTAATTCTGACTGTAAACAACTGTACATTCACTTGCTATCTGATCTAAGAATTCTTGTGTTCTTGCCGGATCATATTGGCCGTATACACCCATAACGTTGTCCCAAACATTACTTAAACCTTTTTGAAGAACTGTTTCTGATGGTCCCCATCCTGCTACAGATGGATATGCTTTACCATATTGTAATTGTCTTTTGAATGCTTCTCTTAATGGTTCTTCTGAAACAAATTCTGTTTCATAAGCTGCTTTTACTGTTGGCAAGTTGCCGCAATATCTTTGATATGCCACCTGTGCATCTGTTGATGCTAAATATTCAAGCACACGGTATGCAGCTTCTTTGTTCTTTGAATTCTTAAACACACACAAACCACTGCCGCCAAAGAAAACATATCTTCCTTTTGGACCAGCTGGCATTGGAGCTGTACCAATCTTTTCTGCCAGTTCTGGCTGTTCTCTACGAAGTGTGCTGATATTGTAAGCACCAGTAAAGATCATTGCTGCTTCTCCTGAGTTAAAAATAGTTTCAACTTCTGCAGAGTTTTTCTCGAGATGTGTCATACTCATTAAACCTTTGGTAGCTAATTCAGAATAGAATCTGATACCTTCAACTGCTTCAGGTGAATTGATGATACAGGTTTTGTTGTCTTCAGCAATGAAGTCTCCGCCTGCGCCCCAAATCCATGGTGCAAAGTTATGTATTACGTTCCAGTCATTCTTACCAGGCATAATAAGTGGAACTACTTCTTTTCCATCTACTTTTAACCCTTTCAGCTTGCCCAAAGCTTTTTCAAAGGATTCCCATGTTTCAAAATCAGTCTCTGGATTAATTCCTGCTAGTTCACAAATATCTTTTCTGTAGAACAATGCTCTTGTATCAATAAACCATGGTACAGCGTATCTTGCGTCACCCTGGCCTAAAATCTGAGTTGTTGGAAGCGTTGCTTCAACAAAAGCCCCTTCGCCGCCAAAACGATCATATACACCGCTTAAATCCTCCAAAGCTCCCATAGCAGCTACAGCGGCAATCTGCGTTGTACCTAATTGAGTAATATCTGGACCTTCTCCACTGGTTGCAGCAGTCGTAATCTTAGTCCATGCGGAACCCCAGTCTAATACAGTAACATCTACTTGTATATCTGGATTTTGATCCAGGAAAGGTTTCAATACATCACGAAAATCTTCTTCTGCATGCCCACTGTTAGGCATAATCCACACAGTTAATTTTGTTACATCAGAGTTTCCGTTGTTTTGTGTTTGCGAATCATTTCCTGCTTGCTGTTCATTGTTAGTAACTTGCTGTCCTGTTTCATTAGTTGCTTGATTGGATGTTTCTTTTTTTCCACATCCTACAAAGGCACTCACTAAAAGTGCTGTTGCAAGGATGATGGATAATGCTTTTTTCATATTATATCCCCCTTTTTTTTTGATGGTTTTATTATAAAAAAAAACTGTCCCTGCTATAACTGTGTAAAATTACGATATAGGGGGACAATATTATTATTCAAATTAACCTTTGTTTGGTTTACAATTTTAACTTTAATGTAATTTTTGTATAATTATTTGGTTCAGATTGAATATTCATAATATTACTGTAATCTTTGATCTCATATAACAGTGCCAATCGATTCAAAACAGATCTTAATCCAAAGCCAGATTTTACTTCCAATTCTTCACCTTTCATAACTTTTTCTATTGTATCTTTGCTCATTCCTACCCCATCATCTTCTACGATGATCTCTGCATGGTCTTCGACTTTTTTTGCTGAAACTGAAATGGAAATCGGCTGCCCTATGGATTTAATTCCATATTTGATGCTATTCTCCACCAGTGTCTGTATTGTCATTTTAGGAATTTGCAGTGACAATAAACTTTCGTCAATATCATAACTTAACTTGGCAATGTTAGGGTTTCTGATTAAAGCGATTTTAACATAATCTTTTATAATATTAAGCTCACCCTCTAAAGAAATAATATCATTGCCGTGATTCAGACAAGCCCGGTAATAACTTGCCAGGGTCATGATCAGTTGCCTTGCTGCCTCCTTCTCTTCAACACTAACTAAAATACTGGCAGCATTTAGAGTGTTATACAAAAAATGTGGTTTGATTTGATGATTGATTACGGATAACTCCAGCTGCCGCTGCAATTTTTCTTTTTTCTTAACATCTTCTAATAATCCTCTGATCTGAGTCATCATTTCGTTTAAGGCATTGGAAATATCGTCCGCTTCAGAATAATACTCTTCTTGAGGAAATTGCATGTCCAAATTTTCTTTTTCGGCTATTTCTTTTGCTCTTGCAGCAATCTCTTCCAGTGGTCCTATGACTCTTTTTTTCAACACTTTTGAAGCAATTATAGTAAAATCTATTATAATAATAAGCATAAATATGATTGCAAATTCCAAATTGGGGCTAAAGATAGACTGTTTTGAAGTTATAAGCATTATTCCGTTGATATTTGTCAATTCTTTTATGCTATATTTTCCTGATAAATACTTCCAGCTGTTTTCACCTCTGTTCAGGATATTTACTCTTTTTTTGACGTTTTCAACAGGCAAATCCCCAGGAAAAGTAATGATTTCACCCTGGGCACTTTGAACGATGATCTCTGCTTCATTTCCTAAATAATGTTTTATATCCTGTTGTAGCTGATTGATGTCCAGATAAACCACCAGATACCCTAAATGCTTCATATCAAGCTTTGATTTTACATTCCTGATGATGTAAAATGTATTTTCATCCGTATTTACATGGTCCGTTCCTATTTCCCAGCAATAATCTCCTTTAAAATTCAATTTCAAATTTCTTACAACTTCATATTTATCATAACCATAAACAGGAGACTTAAATTCCGACACAACAGCATCTTCCCATATAACATGAATAGAAGAAACCTCGCCTAACTGAGCTAGCCTTTTCATAAGAAAACTACTCAATAAATTGCTTCTTAAGTCTGATTTTTTTCTAAAAATACTTTGCAGTTCATCGTCAATTACAAGTTCATCACTAAATTGCCTTATATCTTCCAATTTATCATTAATAATGTAGGTTACGATATTGAGAATCCGTTCATTGCTCAGAGAACGTCTATAACTCATTTCCATTCCTGTTATGCCCACAAACAATACAATCCCTATGATTAATGAAAAGAGCATTGAACGGATATAGCTTCCTATTAATACATTTGTAATGGTTACATTATGCTCTTTTTTAGATAATTTTTTTCTCCACAAATTCATAGTTTTCACACTCAGATTTTTTATATTCTTGTGGTGTCATGCCACAGTACTTTTTAAATAATTTAGTAAAGTAAGTAGTGTCAACATATCCTAAATAGTTGCAAACTTCGTAGATTCTCATATTCTTTTCTTTCAGTAAATATTTGGCTCGCTGCATCTTCATTTTGGTAACGTAGCTTAAGAAATTCTCTCCTGTTTCCTGTTTAAATAAACTGCAGAAATAATTCTTACTGATTCCTAATGCATTGCTTACAATAGTTAGACTGATTTTTTCATCTATATGGTCAATAACATAGTTGCAAGCCTGTCGTACAATATTGTCCTTATATATTAAGTAATATTTCTCTAATATATTAAAAATCCTGGTTATTTCCTCTTTAAATTCTGATATTAAATCTTCCTTCGTTATAAATTGTTTATTTTTCAAGTTCAGATATATATCTAAATTTTCTAATTTATCTAAGTTAATGTATTTCTTTTTAATATGATTGATAATCGTTTCAAGAATGTAAAAAAAGCGGAAGCAAGTATAATTCAGATCATTTTCACCATAGCTATTTTCTTCTTCAATGACAGATTCAAGGATTTGGAATGCGCTGTGGTCCGTCAGCAATACAGTATCGATTAATTTATTATCCAATTCACTATTAAATTTACGGTCCACAGTGATCGAAAGATTTTTTTTGACCTGCTGTAATGTTTCACAAATCTGGCTCTCAACAATAGGTTTTAAAATATACCCTGAAACCCCATAGTTTATAGCTGTCTTTGCATATTCAAATTCAGCATAAGCTGTAAGAATGACTACAACTGGTTTTACTTTTCTTTCATTGATTTTTTTAATATAATCTATACCGTTCATAATCGGCATTTCAATGTCTGTTATTACAAGATCAATTTTGTATTCATTGAGTTGTTCCAAAGCTTCAACGCCATTTTGAGCCTCGCAAACTACTTTAAACCCATACTCTTCCCAGGGTATAAGTTTCTTTAAACCAATTCTTACGATAGGTTCATCATCTACGATCTGCACATTAAACACCTTTCTGCCTCCCCTTTCTAATACTGAAATATTAAACTCTTATAATATTAAATTATATAATTTTTATAACAAATACAAGCCATAGATTACTAAATTTCCCTAATAATCTATGGCTAAGCATATTATTCAAACTTCATTTCGATGGTATGCTGTTTTCCATCATTTATTAAATCTACTGTATTATTTTCTAATACTTGTTGGTCCATGATTAAAGTGTATTTACAATCTTTTATACGATAAAGCCCCTTGGGCTTATGAATACTGAAGGAATAATGGCTGTCCAAATATTTAATGGAAAATTTCATGACCTCCACTTCTTCTGCAAGCATAGGATTAAGAAGCAATTTGTTACCACGATATTCTATGCCCAGCATTTCAAACAGGGTTAAAGTGAGCCATGTAGATGTTCCGCTTAACGTAGGCCCTATATGCTCACCGGTATTGCTATTGATATATTGGGTACACCATCTGGGATTACCGCAAAGTGCATAAGGATCATTCAATGTATGATAAGGAAATACTTTATCCACCATCCAATAAGCCATATTTCTTAATCTCTCTGCTAATTCAGGATTCGTCACTTCCTTAGCTGCTTTAATCATAGCAAATGCAGCCATCATAGACGCATGTTTGAATATTCCTCCATTTTCCCTGTCCCCCGGGAAATATTCCCCTGTAGCTGTAACTTTTGATATCTTGGATAAATCTGTAGGACTCATGAGAGCAAATCCAAAAGGTTTCTTTAAATATCTTTCAATTCGGTCTACCATAATTTCAATCTGAGATTCAGTAGCTTCTTCTGAGATAATTGACCAGCTGAAAGAATTAATAAAATATGTTCCGTCGATATTTTCATCATTGGAAAATCCATCGTTTTTCGCACCCAAATAAGTGATTTCATTGCCATAGCGATTAAATAATACCCGGGCATAAAAATCTTCTTTCCAGCCATGCAATTGAAGAGAATTGCTCAGATCATTAATGCTTTTTTCAAGTTCTGACTCATATTCCTGGTCATTTACTTGTGAAGCCAGTTCTTTCATATAAAGCATAGCTATTTTTAACAGAAAAGCATTCATAACACTTTCTGAATAATGATCGATAGGGCCTGTCAAATTCTCCTTATCCTTGCCCAATAAATAATCTGAGTCCACTTTTAAGCAATCATTCCAGTCAGCATAATCAATTAAAGGCAACCCGTGTTGTCCTATGGATATTTTACTGGAATAGTGAATAATTGCTTTTAAGGTATCGTAAACACTTCGTTTTTTCCCGCCTGTTTCTGGGATAAGATGTAATTCATTCAGGAATTTTATATCCTTAGTAAACTGAACATATCGATATACCGCCTGGATGAGCCATAATCCATCATCGGACCATTTGCCAGCTTCTTTACCAACCCAGAAGAAATTATGATAACAATATCCTGCTTCCAGTACTTTCTCAATCCATTCGGCCAAAAGTTCTTTTACGAGCTGTTCTTTTCCCATAGCTATAAAATAATACATGGAAGCATATATATCCTGGATCTCTCTGAACCCAATTTCTCTGTAACCTTTCTGGGTCAGATCAAAGGATCTTGAAACAAAGGTCTGATATAATACCTGAAATGGCAAGTTGTTATTGACATACTCGTTAAGTAATTTATTATCTGAGTCAATCCTTAAATAAGATTTGTATCTCCTGTACCAGTCCATCTGTTCTTGAAAAGCTGTTTCAAGTACATCTTTGTCACTAAATTTATTATGAAGCGCCTGAATTTGGTTATAAATGATGTCATATGAAACTTTATCCCCGAACTGAGAAATCAATCCTGTATACTGATCCGCAATAACTTCTTCTCCAGAATTAATCTCAAACTCTTTCCCCAATGCTATAAATCCAGGCCCCTTTGTGTTCAATTTATTGGATAATTTCTTTAATCCCTGAGGATAATGCAAATTACCATTGCCAATAAATTCACCATAATGGGTTCCAATTTCTTCAGGACAATACTTATTTCCTTTTTCATAAAACATTCCTGACATGAATCGTATATCTTTTTGACAAGGTTCAGGATAATAATGAGGCACATAAGCTAAAAAGTCCCCATTTTCATTCTGTATAACTCCTGCTTCCATGATGATTGTAGAATAAACTACATCTTCCATAAATGCTTGAGGAACTGGTGAACCCAGCATTCCAGTCATAACTAATCTTAATTTTCTTACTTGATCGGACTGATTTTTAATAGTAATACGCTGAACTTCTGTTGCCACTGGCAGTCCTTCGTATTGAGGCAATATAAATATTCTTCTAGTAATCTTCAATCCGCATTCTGTATAATATTCGATCTCTGTATAGTTTTGGGAGTGTCTGCACTTTGCTGATTTTATATTTTGATCGGTGACATTGGCAGAATAGAAAATCTGCTTTCCATCTTCAACCAAATAGAATTGACGGTTGGCAGGAAAACCGTTCTCTTCCTGTAACATATCCCATCTTGTTGCTAATACCTGGGTTGCCGCATGAGCTCTGAAACTGCCTCCCCCAAATCGGTCAATTACTGATTTTGGAGTCGTTTGCAATGGGTTAGGATATCCTATACGGTTTCCTAGTAACATATTCGTAGAAAAATGAGGTCCAGGTGATGGTTTTTTAAGATCCATAATATGGTCCCCATTTTCATCAAGATAGCCAGCCCATGTTTCATAATCTGAAAGTAATTGCAGGATTAATATTTGAATTTCCTTATCTAATGCTCTTTTGGCAACATTTCCATCAGAATACACATAATAATGTATTGTTTCTTCATTCCAATTTATTTGAAAGAAATGGGATTCTTCTTTGGACAGGGAATTTAAGAATTCTCCAATGATCTCATTTTTAGAAATCTCACTAATTGCCGGAATTTTATAAGTAAAGCTTCCTATTACAATTACATTGGTAAACTGTAAATTAATAAACTGATAGTCATAAGCTTTCTCTGAATCCAACAGATCCTTAAAATAGTCATAAGCTAATAATTTAGCAGCATCTATCATGTTTCTTGCATGTACCTTGGCCATCGTATTTCCCCCTGTATTTTATACATTTTAATAATTGATTTTATCTTAACGTATATTCATAATGAAAATAACCAGACAAATTTACGATTACCCATGATAATATTACGCAATTGGGGAAGTTTACAAATATAATGAATTTATAAAAATACTACTGGACAGCATTAATGATTAAATTTTTGAAATTCATCTATTGACATAATGTAAAGTTTATATTATACTTATATCTGCATTTGAATGATGTACGAATAAGTAAGTCAATATGCGCGAGTGGCTCAGTGGTGGAGCATCGCCTTGCCAAGGCGAGGGTCGCGGGTTCGAATCCCGTCTCGCGCTTAATATATAAACACGCAAATCCTTATAATTAAAGGATTTGCGTTTTTTTTTGTATTATGATTGATTACACCAGTTTTTATAAGTTAAAGCCTTATCATGTAATTTTCTTGTTTCTTCATCCTGATATGGGATTAAAAATTTTAGTTTTCATATATCAAAACTTATAAGAACTTTGTCGCAAAATGTCAAATTTCATAGAAATGTTTTGCTTGTTATAGTATAATGGATAATGTTGATAACTTCTTAAAATATTAAAAATCATTATCTTCTGGAGGGACTGCCTATGATCAAACAAGGCCTTATAAGTACAAGTGATGAAATTGCAAACAAATTTACAACCAATATTTTACTTTTTACAACTATAGCTTTTCCTACGTTAATTTTCCTTGGATGGATAGGGCTCTTCCCTTTTGATCTAAATTAGGCTAAGCATATATTGTCTGATTGGAACTATAGGTTCTGTCTCTCCTTTTGTACTAAGAAAGCTGGGGGTTAATAACAGTTTTTTAAAATATTATGTGATTGTCATGTCTGGAGTGACTGTAGGCGCACTCAATCTAAACAACCAGGTAGGTGTTTACATAACGTTAATACTGCCTATTGCAGTAAGTTGCATTTATTTTGATAAAAAACTTACTCTGTTCGCAACAGGCGTACAGATTATCATTACTATTGTCACAAATTATCCTAGAATAACAACAAATCCGTTTTATTCTGATGATCCAATTGGAAATTATATCGCTGTTACAGCAGGTCAGTTCATTGAAACTTTCATCCTTGCCGTAATTTTCATATGGATCGCTAAAAGGACAAGAAACATCCTTAATAAATTAACAAATTCAGAAAAACAATCTCTGGTATACATCAATCAATTACAAGATATTATGAATCGTTCTAAGAATGCTTCGGAAACACTATCAACTTCTGTAAAACAACTTTTACAAGCAATCGAACAAACTACCATTTCAAATGAGAATATTAACCATAATGCTGATTACGCTTCTATCGGGTGCGAGCAGAATTTACGATACATAGAAAATGCCAATACTACTGTTACAAATATATCGGTTGCTCTTGAATCCATCTCAACTAAAACTCAGACATTATCTGAAATATCTCAAGATACATCTGCAGCAACAGAAGAAAACGAAAAGATCATTAATCAGGCAATCAGTTATATGGAAGAAATTGAATTGTCTACAAAGCAGAATAAAAACATCATAAATAGTTTAAGCCTTAGATCAGAAGAAATTGGAAGGATCACGGAAATTATTACAGGTATTACAGAACAGACCAATCTTCTGGCACTCAATGCCGCCATTGAATCCGCAAGAGCTGGCGAACATGGTAAAGGTTTTGCCGTAGTAGCTGGGGAAATTAAGCAACTAGCAGAAAAATCATCAACTGCAGCTAAAGATATTTCAAATCTCATAAGTCAGATACGAGAAGATACTACAAAGTCAGTAAATTCTATAGACCAAAGTTCTGTAACCATTAAATCAGGCATTGATTTAGTTAAAAATGTAGGAAGATCTTTTGAGAAATTAAAAAAACTACAAGAAACTTCTAATCAGGAAATTCAAGAAATTACAAAAAGCAGTAATCAAACCTCAAAATATGGACGTGAAATTTCCGAAATTATTTCCAATACAAAATCAATTACATCAAAGTCACTTAATCAAATTCAATCTATCGCTTCGGATACCTCCGTTCAATCAACTGTAATGCAAGAAATACTATCTTCGTTTAACGTAATTGATCATACTGCTGATGATTTACTAAATTTAAGTAAGAGTGTTAGCCTCTGATCTTTACACACTGTCAAATAATGCTCCGTGAAAATAAGCTTTCCTAATTCACGGAGTTTTTTAATAGTATTTTCGAAGAACTGATCAGCTCCGAATTCCGTCTCACGCTTAATTAATCCCTTGATTTTCAATTGAAACATAAGCTGAATACACCGTGATTGAATTGTACTTTTTTCTTCAAAGTGAGTATCTAACGTATCGTTTAAGAAATAATTTAATTAATCTCGTAAATATGGTATTATAGTTTACAATTTACAAGTAAATTTGTTGGGGGGATTCAATATGTTAAGATCATTGATGCAAGTATATGTAAAAGGAACCATTGAAGCAGTGAATCTTTATCAAAAAGCTTTTAACGCTGAAATTCTTTGCTTATATCCTGATGATAAAGGTGGATATATGCACTCCGAGTTAAATGTTCATGGTCAGGTATTAGCTGTGTCTGAGATTACAGAAAAGCCAATCGAAGGAAATAACATGCAGTTTTGCTTTCATTTTGGGGAGGGAGGCGAAATTCATGTCAAAAAAGCTTATGAGGTGTTGAAAGACGAAGCAATTATTCACGTTCCTATTGGACCATGTGATTATAGCCCATGTATGTTCTCTCTAGTTGATAAGTTCGGGGTATATTGGTGTCTTTTTGTTTAATTGATCACTATAAGTATGTAACACCAAGTTCCAATTTGCCTCATTGATTTTGAAAAAAGCTTTACTATGTGTACTATTATGTGAGCAAAAAAATAAGAAATGGATGGAATTCCTTTCTTTTCAGTATTTGTAGGACAGGATCATGGTTCGAATCCCGTCTCACACTTAATATAAAAAGGACTCTTCAAAGAAGAGCCCTTTTTAGTTTTTGCTTCCTATTTAACAGGAGTTGTGCCAGCCATTTGTTGTTCTTGTTTTTCAATCATTTTTTTAACCATATATCCGCCTACAGAGCCAGCTTGAGCAGATGTTAAGTCACCATTATAGCCTTGTTTTAAAGGTACTCCAATTTCATTTGCAACTTCATATTTGAATTGGTCTAAAGCAGCTTTAGCTTGAGGAACTGCTTTTCTGCTTGGGCTTTTAGCCATTTTTTTCACCTCCCTAGTAGTATTATGTCTCTTTTTGTAAAACAATATTAGATATTTTGTCAGGAAATTTATGTTATTGATTGAATCCCTTTTGTACCAACTATTACATATGAAAATCAGAATAAAGTTTGATATAATGAAATCACTACTATTGCTTTTATGGTCAAGGAGGACAGACAATAATGGATTCATCTCAAGCCAATCAATTCTGCAAGCACACATTTCTGCAAGTCTATCAAAGAAATATCGAAGAAAAACTTCAAAAAATCGATTTGTTTCTAAAAACTTCTCCAAAAAAACTAAATATCCACACCACCTCAGAGCTATTGAATATAAGTGAAGAAGAGATAAAAGATTTAATGCTCAAATATAATATCAGTAGTATTAATCCTGCTTCTTTTTTTATGATCATGGTTCAAGGCAGCAGTTACATATGTGGACTTTTAAGGAGAGAATTGCAAAGAGGCTCAAAAAACGTTTATACCGTTGAAGATATAGCCTATATTTACCAGCTTAATCCACAGAAAATAATGGATGCTATGGCAGAATCAAATATAAATGAAATAACCTCTGAAAATATCAAAACCTTATTTGAGTACATACCTGTTCAAATTTGGGAATAAAGAGGATAAAAAAGTGACTTACCTCAAAATCATGAAGGCAAGTCACTTTTTTTTAATTCTGCTTCTCATTATTTTCCCAATGGTGGCATGCAACATAATGCCCCGGTTTTACTTCCTGTAATGCAGGTCTTTCAGCCCTGCATTTTTCTGTTGCCATAGGACATCTGTCTACAAATTTACATCCTTTTGGAGGATTGATCGGGCTTGGAACATCCCCTTGTAAAACAATTCTCTCTCTTTTTCTTTGAATCTCCGGGTCTGGAATAGGAATAGCCGATAAAAGTGCTTTAGTGTATGGATGAATTGGATTTTCATATAATTCATCACTATCCGCTAACTCTACTATGGATCCTAAATACATTACCGCTACCCTGTCAGAAATATATCTTACCATGGACAGATCATGTGCAATAAAAAGATACGTCAGTCCCATCTTTTGCTGAAGCTCTTCCAAAAGGTTTACTACCTGAGCCTGAATAGATACATCCAATGCGGAAATCGGCTCATCACATACTATAAATTCAGGATTAACTGCCAGAGCTCTTGCAATCCCTATTCTTTGCCTTTGTCCTCCGCTAAATTCATGGGGAAATCGATTGGCGTGCTCTTTATTTAAACCTACTAATTCAAGGAGCTCATGAATCCGATCGATCCTATCCTGCCCTTTTAAGAGGTTATGAATATCAATACCTTCTCCTATAATATTAGAAACCAGCATTCTGGGATTTAAAGAAGCATAAGGATCCTGGAAAATCATTTGGGCACTCTTTGTAAAATCCTTTGCTGCTTTGCCTTTAAGCTTAGAAATATCTTGTCCTTTAAACTCTATGGTTCCTTCTGTGGCAGGATAAATATTAAGAAGAGTTCTTCCTGTCGTGGACTTACCGCATCCTGATTCTCCAACCAATCCAAGAGTTTCACCCTTATATATATCAAAAGAAATATCGTCCACTGCTTTAAGATAAACGCCTTTTTCTACTTCAAAATATTTCTTGAGATTTCTTACTTTAATAAGGACTTCCTTTTCTTTATTTTTCATTATTATTTTACACCTCCCTGGGCCGGAGACTTTTTAGCTATTTCAGTCGGATTCTCTACCTTCGGTGCCAGTTCATGATTCAGCCAGCATGCAGAGTATTGGTTCTCTCCTGTTTTAAACTGCGGAGGCATCTGTTTTCTGCAAATCTCCATTGCATGCTCGCATCGATCTGCAAAAGGGCATCCTTTCGGCGGTGCTAATAAATCCGGAGGTGTACCTTCGATAGAATCCAATTTTCCGTTTTCTTTTCTAAGATCCAGGCGTGGTACGGATTTTAACAATCCCCATGTATAAGGATGTTTGGAATGATAGAAGATTTCATCTGTTGTACCACTTTCTACAATCTTTCCTCCGTACATAACGATGATTCTTTGGGCTGAATGGGCTACAACTCCCAAATCATGGGTAATCAATATGATAGATGTGTTAATCTTTTTCTGCAGATCCCTCATTAAGTCCAATATTTGAGCTTGTATCGTTACGTCTAAAGCTGTAGTAGGCTCATCCGCAATCAAAATCTGAGGATTACATACCAGAGCAATAGCAATCATTGCCCTTTGTCTCATACCTCCTGAAAATTGATGAGGGTATTCATTAAATCTTTGTTCTGGATTAGGGATTTGCACCAACTTAAGCATTTCTAAGGCTTTTTCTTTTGCTGTCGCCCCATCTATCTTTTGGTGTCTTTTTAATCCTTCCATGATCTGTTTTCCCACAGTCATCGTCGGATTTAAAGAAGTCATAGGATCCTGAAAAATCATTCCTATCTGGCTACCTCTGATTTTTTGCATTTCTTTTTCACTGGTATTTAGAATATCTTTGCCGTTAAACAGAATTTGTCCACCTTTATATTTTACAGGAGGTTCAGGATTAAGTCGCATTAAGGATTTCGCTGTAACAGATTTTCCTGAACCGGACTCTCCTACAATCGCTAAAGTTTCTCCTTCATAAAGATCAAAAGAAATATCCCTTACCGCCTGAACTTCGCCGGCATAGGTATCGAACACAACTTCTAAGTTCTTAACCTCTAATATTTTTTTCATGAGACTCACCTCCTATTTTCTAAGTCTTGGATCAAGGGCATCCCTAAGTCCGTCCCCTAATAAATTAAAAGCAAACATAGTTAAACTGATCGCAATGGCTGGAACCAGCAATTGGTGCGGAAATTGTCTGAAAATCTTTGCCCCCTGGTTTGCCAAAGATCCCCAAGATGCATAAGGCACAGGCACTCCAAGACCGATAAAGCTTAAAAATGCTTCTGCAAAAATCATTTTAGGAATCATCATGGTCATATCCACAATAATAGGTCCCATGGTATTTGGAATAAGATGTTTTAAAATAATTCTTTTAGAATCGGCTCCCAAGGTTTTTGCAGCGATTACATATTCCGAATGCTTAAGCCTCATCACTTCTCCACGGACAATACGGGCTGTTCCCATCCATCCTGTTACAATTAATACGATACTGATCGGTTTAATTCCCGGATCCATTACTGTAAGCAGCAAAATGGTGTAAAGCATATCCGGTACCGTCATTAATATTTCAACAACACGCATAAGGAGATCATCGACTTTGCCCCCAATATATCCTGATACTCCCCCATAAATGATTCCAAAAATAGCTGTTATGAACACTGATATAAATGCAATAAAGAAGGAAATACGTCCGCCTTCCCATAATCGAGTAAACAGATCTCTTCCAAATTCGTCCGTCCCAAACCAATGGGTTTTATTAAACCATTTTTCTCCCTTAGTTTCTACAACTAAATTGGAACCTTTTTTATCAAATTTTATCCCTCTGAAATCAGGATCCTGTGCAAGCAATTTTTCACCTTCAGCATTGAGCTTGTCTACAATACTCGCCCATGTATCTGTATTCTCAACATCTATAACGAGTTGATATTCTTTTTTATCTCCCTGCCAGGATTCATCTGCCTGGTTTCCAATTTTAAAGCCTAATTTACCGGCAGATTTAAGCTGAACATTTTTAAACTTAACTTTACTTTTACGATAATTAGGCACATATTCTCCATATTTAAAAACATCATTGGATATAAGCGTAATACTTCTGGCGTTGCTCATAATAGGTGTTTGATTCTGCTCTGCCAGGTTTTGCTTATCATAGGTATGCCCGTATAAAGATTTTGAAATAATCGGTCCTACAATTGACATAATGATTAAAATTATTAAAACGTAAAATGAGACCATTGCCACTTTATTGTTTTTCAGCCTTCTGTATGCATCCTTCCAATAGGATAAACTCGGTCTTTTGATTTCTCCGGCAGCCTTTAAATTTTTGCCTACATGAGTAAAATCACTCTTATCTAATTTCATATCAGTCATCTATTTTCCTCCTTTCCCTGCGATTCTAAGTCTAGGATCTATAAAACCATAGACGATGTCTACTATTAAAATAGAAAGGATAATCAATGCGGCATAGAAAATAGTAATACCCATGATCATAGGATAATCCTGCTCCGTAATTGTAGAAACGAAATATTCACCCAATCCGGCTACAGCGAAAATCTTTTCAACAACGATTGATCCTGTAATAAGGGATGCAAATAACGGCCCTAATACAGTAATAACGGGCATAATGGCATTTCTTAGCACATGTTTCCATACCGTTTGATATTTTGAAAGCCCTTTGGATTTTGCCGTACTGATGTAATCCTGCCCAAGTACTTCAAGAGTAGTTGTACGCATTAATCTTGATATTGTAGCCAAAGAACTTAATGCCAGGGTAATAGACGGTAAAATAAGTGACCATTGAGTTTTATCTACAGTTACAGGGAACCATCCTAACTGAACGCCAAAAAAATAAGCCAATATAGGTCCTAAAATAATTGAGGGTATGGATACTCCGATGATTGCAATAATAATGGACAAATAATCCATTGCTTTTTGATGATTAAGCGCTGCAAGGACTCCCAAAAAGATACCAAGGACCACAGCAATAATCAAAGCTCTCCATCCCAACGCAAAAGATTTTGGGAAACTTTGTCTGATCATATCCGTTACAGAACGGCCTGGATATTTTATAGATGTTCCCAGGTCTCCTTTGGCAATATTTTTCATATAAATAATATATTGTTCGGAAAGGGACTTATCTAAACCATATTTTACTCTTAATGCTTGTTTGACTTCCGGCTTTAATTTTGGATCAGTAAATGGATCATTAGGAAGTGCATGCATTAAAAAAAATGTCAGAGTTGCTATGACCCAGAGCGTTCCCAATGCCATCAAAAGCCGTTTTAAAATATACTTTAGCACTCTTATACCTCCTGCCTAAGCTTTCTTGATACTAAGAGAGGTATATGTATATGCACATATACCCCTCTCTCTATAGTGTTTTTAATAGCTTCTTAATTTATTGTTGCTTTTCTGCGTTTTTTGCATTCATGTCAATATCTGTCCAATAGAAATCTGTAGTTGCTCCTACTCCTCTGATTACAACACCAGTTACATAGTTTTTGAATGTGAAATGAACATTTCTGTAGTACATTGGTGCTATAACAGCATCTTCTATAACAATTTTCTCTGCATCATACAGATATTGAATACGTGTTGCTGCATCCTTTTCTTGCTTTGCTGCCTGAATTAACTTGTCGTATTCAGGATTATTATATTTACCGTTATTGTTTGGATTTACTGATTCAAACAATTCCAAGAAAGTCATGGCATCAGGATAATCAGGGCCCCATCCGGAAGCACTCATTCCAAAATCACCGTTTTGAAGTCTTGTTAATCTTTCTGCCCATGGAAGCGGAACAAGGTTTACGTTAATTCCGATTTCCTTCCAGTCAGCCTGGAACTTTTCAGCAACTTTTTGGTCAATGTCTCCATCCCCGATGAGTAAGTCAAGGGTTGGCAATTCACTCATTCCTAATTCTTTAAGACCTGCAGCTAAATATTCTTTAGCTTTTTCCTTATTGTTATCTTCGAATAATTCTATTCCGTTTTCTTCACGGAAAGTTTTTTCAAGACCAGGGAAAGCTTCAGGAATAATTGCTAATGCTGGTTCATCTCCAATATTAATTTTTTCAACAAAAGATGTTCTGTCCATTGCATACATTAATGCTTTACGGATATTTGCATTTTGTGTAATTGGATTATCAAAATGGTTGAAATCAATATAGAATATACTAAAGTCGGAACGATTAATCATTGCTTGCAGATTTAATTGTTCCAATGTCGCCATATCTTCAAAATCAGGTACGTCTTTTGATTGAATTGCAGAACCATCTAAAGCTCCGGTTTTTAACAAGTTTGTTCTTGTTTCTACGTCGTTTACTATTTTCATATTGATCACATCAATATTAATGTTATCTTTATTCCAGTAATTTTCATTCTTAACTAATTTAAAGTAATCTTTATGAACCCATTCTGCAATTTTCCAAGGTCCGTTAGCAAGAAGTCCTTCTGCTTCGATACCATATTTGCTTGCAGCATTTTGCTCATTGTAGAATTCTTCTTTAACAGGTGCATATACCGCAAATGCAGTCAAGTTAGGGAAATATGGTGCTGGCACTGCCAGGGTAATTATAATATTATTTCCTTCTGCAACAGCTTTTACATTACTCCAAAGCTCATCTTTTTTAGCCTGGAATGCATTTAATTCTTCTTCTGTCATCGCTTCGATGCGTGCGGCTTGATCTTCTTCACTAAGATTTGCAAAGCTTGCATCTTTTTCTGTTAAGAAAGCAGCCTTATCATATGCTGCATAGTCAGCAGCGCCTTCGATATAATCAGCAATTAAGAAGCTGTATGCTCCTGATGTATCTACTGCCAATCTCCATGCAAAGAAGAAATCATCGGCTGTAATCGGAGTTCCATCAGCCCATTTTGCATCTTCTCGAAGTTCAAAAGTATAAGTGTTGGTTGCTTCATCATAGGTATAACCTTTGGCAACCCCCGGTTCAAGAGAAGAGTCATCTTTACCAAATCTCATTAAACCTTCCATAAACATATTTTCAACCTGTATATCTGGTTGCCCCCACATTTGTTGTGGATCCAAAGTTTGAGGTTCTGAAGACAAGTAGTAATCTAATACTTTCTCTCCCTCATAAGCGGATTCACTGTTTTGCTCTGTCTGCTGTCCTGCTTCACCAACTGTTTGCGTTTCATCTTTTGTGCCGCAAGCTGTTAATGCAACACCAAAAATCATAACAACAGCTAGGAACATAGACCATTGTTTTTTTAGTTTCATTGAATAGCCTCCTTAAATATTTTAATTAAAGTATTAAGCAATTAAAAACATGAATAGTATAGCACTAAAATTTTTATTTTGCAATTTAAATATTTCGATTTGCAATTATTTACACTTTATCTTGTCGGTTCCTAAAAATAAAATTAATTTGCTTAATACTTTGAAAAAACGTGGATTTTACAATATAATATAATTAAAAAGTAGCTCGCTTAGAAAAGAGGTTATAATATGGAAATTGAAAAAAAATACCTAGTTAATGAATTACCAGAAAATCTTGAAAAGTTTGAAAAAAGAGAGATTGTACAAGGATATATTTCAATTGATCCGACAATCAGGTTAAGAAAAAGTAATGATGAGTATTTCCTGACAGTTAAAAGCAAAGGACATCTTAAAAGAGAAGAGTTGGAATTTCCATTGACCAGGGAACAATTTGAAAATCTTTGGACTAAAGTAGATTCAGCTACTATTTATAAAACCCGATACAACATTCCCCTGGAAGATCGTCTCATTGCAGAATTGGATATTTACCACGGAGATCTCGAAGGACTATTTACTGTTGAAGTGGAATTTAAATCAGAAAAGGATTCAGAAAAGTTTGTTCCTCCCCATTGGTTTGGAAAAGATGTGACGCATGACAGCAGGTATAAAAACAGTAATATTGCTGTTTATGGAGTACCAAAAGAATAAAAATAAAACCATGACAAAAGTCATGGTTTTATTTTTAAATGCGGATGAAGGGAGTCGAACCCCCACGCCAAAGGCGCTAGATCCTAAGTCTAGTGCGTCTGCCAATTCCGCCACATCCGCTCATATTTAATTTTAAATGAATTATGAGCTACCCGGGACTCGAACCCGGGACACCTGGATTAAAAGTCCAGTGCTCTACCGGCTGAGCTAGTAGCCCATAAAAGACATAAAAAATGGCTGGGTAGGAAGGATTCGAACCTTCGCATGCAGGAGTCAAAGTCCTGTGCCTTACCGCTTGGCGACTACCCATCGTTCCTTAAGGGTGAATAGTGGGATTCGAACCCACGGCCTCCAGAGCCACAATCTGGCGCTCTAACCAGCTGAGCTATACCCACCATAACCATTCCTATTTAAAAATAATGGCGTGCCTGCAGGGATTCGAACCCCGGACACGTGGCTTAGAAGGCCACTGCTCTATCCTGCTGAGCTACAGGCACGTATCATGGAGCGGGTGATGGGAATCGAACCCACGTATCCAGCTTGGAAGGCTGGTGTTCTACCATTGAACTACACCCGCAAATGGTCGGGGTGACAGGATTCGAACCTGCGACCTCTTGATCCCAAATCAAGCGCTCTAGCCAAGCTGAGCCACACCCCGCGACAACTGACATCGATTATTATATCTGATTCACCTTTATTCGTCAATACTTTTTTTCAAAAAATTTCAGACCATCTTTAAACGGTTGATCTCTTTGTCTTTTCCAATGGTCATTATAGCTGGTTCTATTCTGCCATCACGATCGATATCCAATATGCCAAAAGTGGGGGTTATAGTCCCCCTGGGCTGGCTTATGCTTCCTGGATTGAAAATCAGAACGCGTCCGCTATATTCAATTAAAGGAATATGAGTATGACCGAAAAGTACTACATCCACTTCCTTTTCCTCTCCATAATAGCTTATTCTGTCATACCCCCATTTCACATTATGCTTATGACCATGAATCATTAATATTTTTTTGCCTCCGACACGGATAATCTTTTCCGTTGGAGAGGAGGAACCAAAATCACAGTTTCCTGCAACATAATGAACAGGAATATCAGGAAACTCTTTGCTTAGTTCTACTGCATCCAAATCATGATCCCCCAAATGAATGAACATGTCCATTCTGTCTTTAATTCTCTCGATAACACTTTTTGCAACGTAAAGAGCATGATGAGTATCACTGAAAATCAAAAGCTTCATTTATTCTAATTCCCCCAGTCGCTTTTTTAGCTCCCTTTTCATTTGCTCCAATGCCTTTCCCCTGTGACTGATCTTATTTTTTAAATCTCTTGGCATCTGGGCTGTTGTCATATCATATTCCGGGACATAGAAAATAGGATCATATCCAAAACCATTTTCCCCTTTTATTTCATATCCTATTCGTCCTTCTACAGTTCCTTTTGTAGTAATGATTTCTCCATCAGGAAATCCCGCTGCAATCACACATACGAACCTTGCCGTTCTTTTCTCATCCGGAACCCCTGATAACATGTCTAAAATCTTTTTATTTTTTATATCATAGGGTGTATTTTCTCCTTCAAAGCGAGCAGAATAAACACCCGGCGCTTTGTTAAGAAAGTCTATTTCAAGGCCTGAATCGTCTGCCATAACAATGTCATCTGTAATTTTCATGATCTCTTTCACTTTAATAATGGCATTTTCTTCAAAAGTAGTTCCGTCTTCTACTACGTCAATATTTATGCCTGCTTCTTCCATAGATACAACTTCTATATTCAAATCCTTCATAATTTCATTGATTTCCAGAATTTTCCCTTTGTTCTTTGTTGCAAATATAATTCTTCTCATTCATTACTTCCCCCGATAATATTAGCAATTTCACCCAATGCTTCTTTTTGCTTTTCAATGAGTTCTCTGGTCCCTTTATTGCCTAATTCAAGCAAATTGTTAAGCATTTCATAAGAAAAGGGATATTTTTCTCCTGTTCCCTGTACCTCTATATATTCTCCTTTGTCCGTCATGACTATATTCATGTCTACTTCTGCACGACTATCTTCTTCGTAACATAAATCTAGCAGAGGCGTTCCTTCTACAACCCCTACACTAATGGCAGAAACAAAATTTTTAATAGGCATCTCTTTAATCATTTCTTTTTGTAAAAGATGATAACAGGCATCTGCCAAAGCCACAAAACTTCCTGTGATTGAGGCTGTTCTCGTTCCTCCATCCGCCTGGATGACATCACAATCCAGTGTAATTGTCCTTTCACCCAATGCTTTAAAATCTACCACAGAACGTAAAGCACGTCCGATCAATCTTTGAATTTCTACAGAGCGGTTGTTCATTCTAAGTTTATTAATATCTCTTTGATTTCTGGTTTCAGTTGCTCTTGGCAGCATCGAATATTCTGCAGTAACCCAACCTTCTCCTGTGCCTTTTTTAAAAGGTGGAACTCTGTCTTCTACGCTGGCATTACAGATCACCTTTGTTTCTCCCATCTCTATAAGTACAGATCCTTCCGGATATTTAATATAATTACGTGTAATTTTTACAGGTCTTATCATCCCGTATTCTCTTTTGTCAACTCTTTCCATTCATTTTTCATCCTTTCTTCTAGCCAATCCTCTTTTTTGTACGCATCTATTATAGTTCCCTCTGGAAAATAATCTTTTTGTCCTTCAATAAGCACTGTAATATAATTTACTTCTGGCATTGAAAAACCTGTGGATAAAATTTGGGATACAATCCACTGCTCTCTTAAAGTTCCACCATAGTTTTTGATTTCTTCTGAGAAGTCCAAAATTAAATGATGGTCTTCAAGTGAATAACTAAGGAGCTTTGTTCCTTCCGGAATAATTTTGTCTTCTTTAGAAGTATCCCCTAAAAGTTCTGCAAATAATTCTTCCACCTTTTTTTCCTTTACAATATTAATCTGATGGGATGAAATTTGCTGTGAAAAGGCCGGTGAAACAAACATTAGCCCCATAAAGAGCAAAATAAAAAAATACGTTGATTCACTCATTGTACCTACCTCCTTATTATTTACCATTTTATACCATAAGGTAGGTAAGTACAAGCTGTTTTCATTGTGCCTTTTCTACATAATACTATACTATCATATTTTTTACCAAATTTAAATTTCATTTTTAGAAAATAATTTACATCATTTTTGTCTGATACAATAAAAAAATAGGGGCCCCGAAAGGCTCCCCTCTTATCTGTTCGTAGGATATTGTTCAAAAATTGTTAAAATGGCTTCGTAAAGCGCCTGAGCAGTTTTTTGCCTGAAATCATCAGATTTAAGAAGTGCTGCATCTTCCTTATGATCCACGAAAGCAATTTCTGTGATCACTGCAGGCATTTTTGTATTTTTAAGTACATAAAGTTCTGAACGTGCTTTAATTCCTCGATCCTTTGTTCCCAGTTTTTTTACCAAGGCATTTTGGAAAATCTGCGCCATTTTCTTCCCCGTCAGTCCAGGTCCTTGATCATTGCTGGTTGGGAAATATAAGACTTCAGTTCCTCTGTGTTGGCCGTTAAATGAGTTATTATGAATACTTAAGAATATATCTGCCTCTACCTCATTTGCCAGTGCAGCTCTCTCCTGAAGCGTTGGATAGGTGTCGGCGGTTCTGGTTGTATATACTTTGATGTCCGTATTTTTAAGCAGTTCATTAAGCTTCAAAGCAATAGACAAATTGGCTTCTTTTTCAATAACTCCATTCCCTGAAGCTCCCGGATCTTTTCCGCCATGGCCTGCATCTAAAACAATAATCTTTCTATACTTTTGGCTTGGCTTCACAATGGAAATGATAATGTATTCTGAATTCTCACTCACATTATATGAAAAAATACTTTTTTCATTAAAAGTAAGTTCTGTTTTCCCTTCGCTGTTTTTCCCAATCTGAATGGAATCGATTTTGCCATCCCCTATATGGAAAGTACCATAACCATATGTCGAAGAATAATCTCCAGGCAAAATAAGCTTATACACTTTATTAATGTAATCATCTTTATGAACAATGCTGTTAATGTTGAAAGCCTGTGAAGGTTTCTTTAACAGAACCAACGTACTGTCTCCATTACTGTACTGGATATTTTTATAGGTTGGGGTAAGAATTTGAACCGATATCCCGTCACTTCCCACTTGAGATAGGATGTACTCTGGCTGCCCGTTTAAATCCAGTACAATTCTATAGGTATTGGAATCATACTGCGCTGTTCTGATTCCCGTTACATATTGACCTTGTACAGATTTTTCAATGGATTGTAAAGCTGCTTCCGAATAAGGAAGATCGATGACTAGCCTGTTGGGATTGGTCAGGCGGAATACATTAGCCGCAGGACTTGTATTGCCGTAGATCGTCAATAGATCTCCGCTTGTATTTTGGCTTAATTCTACTTTCTTTATGATGGACTTCCTAAGTTGCACAATGACACTCATTCTGTCAGATGCCATAGTGATATCGTAAGATGCTGGAGTCTTTAAATCAAATACTACTCTTACAGTTTTCGGATTGGAACTGTATTGACTGGACCTTATAGATTTAACAAAGGGGTTGTTGGATACTTCTATATTGGTGTCCGAAACCTTTAAGTTTGCATTGATAATATCTACAACTATTCTACTATTGTCTAAAAGCATATCTTCAATTGAAGTAATGGGCGAACTTGCCGATATTTTAAACTGATATAATCCACTGGACGCATCTAAGGCTTTAACAGCCACGATATCGGTCGTAGGATTGGAAACACTCGTAATTGGAAGAGCTGGTGAAGTATCAGCTATATCTTCATCAGACTCCAAAATGATTGGGTTGAATGCCAACTGAGTCGGAAGATTCGAAACATTCGTTGAAGGAATTGTATACCCT
This sequence comes from Defluviitalea raffinosedens, assembly GCF_016908775.1. Lineage (NCBI taxonomy): Bacteria > Bacillati > Bacillota > Clostridia > Lachnospirales > Defluviitaleaceae > Defluviitalea > Defluviitalea raffinosedens. The sequence continues at coordinate 201,226 of NZ_JAFBEP010000002.1, forward strand.
GGCTCTTGAACATCTACTTTGTTTTCTGATTTATTCTCATCTGTTTTATTTCCTGCCTGATTGCCAACATTTTGATTTTCCCCGCCATTTTGAGGCGCATCAATCTTTATTTCCCGGGCAGCTTCCGACCATTGCACATTAAATCCTATTGTTTCAGCAACAAATCGAACTGGGATCATAACTTTATCATTAATAATTTTGGGTGGCATGGGAATATTCTTACTTTCCCCATTCACCCAGGCCTGATTGCTGTTGATCTTAAGAATGACCAATGTATCATCCATGCCAATATAAACTTCTTTTGCTGCAGCTTTCCATTCTACAACAGCATTCATTGCCTCAAAAACTTCTCTGGTAGGTACCAGTGTATTTCCATTAAAAATAATGGGAGGCATCACCGATTGGACTTCTTTTCCTTTTACAATTAATTTAATGGGCGCTTCGTTATAGATATGAAGTTGCCCATCATAATTCAACGCCAATGCGTCTGCATAAACATTATGTACCATTGATAAATTTAAGAAAAATGCCAATCCTAATATAAACGTTATATATCTGAAAAACTTCATTATTCTACCTCCATACTCTTTTTAGTCTTCCTTAATTGTCATACTGATTTTACCATATAAAAATTATATCAGAATTTGATGGTTGATAAAAGCATATCAGTAATTTGAAATAATCTTGTAATATTTAAATATTTCCAAGTAATCTTTGTCGAATTTTTTTCTCTCTTTTCTGGGCAAACTATATGGGGAGGTGTCTCATATGAGTGATATAAATTGCACGCATCAATGCCGTCATCAGCTCGATGGAAAATGTACATTGGACAGAACAACCAGTGTATCTCAATGCATTGATGACGATTTCTCAATTGATTGTCCTTATTTTGAGACTTCTCTTAAGGAAGAATACTCCCATCCCAAAGAATATCTTAAATAAAAAAGGAACAGATTGAAGATCATCTGTTCCTTTAGGACTAAGGAAGAAATTTTAAAAATTCTTCTTCTGTGATAATCGGAATACCCAATTCTTTTGCCTTTTTATTCTTCGAAGAATTGGAGTGAATATCATTATTAATTAAATAATCCGTATTACCCGTTACTGTTCCTGTCACTTTTCCTCCCAGGGATTCTATTTTTTCTTTTAATTCTTTTCTGTTTTTAAAGTGTTCCACACTCCCTGTGATTACAAAAGTTTTGCCTGCCAGAACTTGGACATTATCATCTTTTTGCTTTTCTTTGATCCTTAATACACTTTGCAACTTCTTAACTCGCTCTTTATTCTCCTCCTGACTAAAGTAACTGAATATGGAATGGGCAATCACTCCTCCAAATCCTTCGATCTCCATGAGATCTTCCATCGTACATTGAAGGATTCTGTCTAAGTCATACTGATAATGTTTGCATAATAACTTGGCATTGCTTAAACCTACATGATTTAAGCCCAGAGCATATATAAAATTAGGCAGTTCAACATCTTTTGATTTCTCTATGGAATGGATCAGATTATTATAGGACTTTTCTCCGAATCCTTCCATATTCTTTATTTCCTCTTCATAATTATGTAAATAATAGATATCAATAAAGACTTTTATGAAACCTTTGGCAACGAACTTTTCAAGGGTTGCTTCTGAAAGGCCTTCAATATTCATAGCATCTCTGGAAACAAAATGGGTCAGAGCTTTAATTCTTTGGGCACTGCAGTTAGGATTGGTACAGTATAGGGCTTTACCTTCTCTAAGCTGCCTTATTTCCGTTTCTCCTTTGCATACAGGGCATTCCCTGGGTATTTCAATATTATTGCTTCTGGTTAAATTCTCCGCAATCTGAGGAATGATCATATTGGCCTTATATACCTTTATGGTATCCCCAATACCCAACTGAAGTTCTTCCAAAATGCTTAAATTATGTACACTGGCACGATTTACTGTTGTTCCTTCCAGTTCCACACTTTCAAATACAGCCACAGGATTAATCAATCCGGTTCTGGAGGTATTCCACTGAATATATAAGAGTTTGGTTTCCTTCATTTCATCTTTCCATTTGAACGCAATAGAGTCTCTTGGAAACTTAGCCGTGGTTCCTAAGGATTCAGAGTAAGATATACTGTCATAGGTAAGAACTAAACCATCCGAGCCAAAATCGTTTAATGGAATGTTCTTTTCAAATTCATAAACTTTTTCTTCAATATTTCCCCTATCTACCAGTTTATGTTCCACAACATCAAACCCCATGGCTTCCAGCCATTTTAATTGATTTAACTTGGAATCTCCAAAGTCTTTCCCCTCTGCAGTAACAAGGCTAAAAGCAAAAAAGTAAACATTTCTTTTGGCCGTAACTTCATTGTTCAGCTGCCTTACACTGCCGCTGCATAAATTCCGGGGATTCTTGTATTGTTCTTCTGGAGAAAGCTTTTCATTGATTTTTTCAAAGTCAGAATACTTAATCACTGCTTCTCCCCTTAAAATCAATTCCTCTTTAAAAGGAATCTGCAGAGGAATATTTTTAAATACCTTTGCATTATTCGTTACGTCTTCGCCTATTTCACCGTTCCCCCTGGTGACTGCCTGCTGCAAATGCCCTTCCCTATAGGTAAGAACAATAGTAAGACCGTCCAATTTCCAGGAAAGAATCCCTTTCTGATTCCCTAAGAAGCTCTTTAACTTGGAAATGTCCTTCGTCTTGTCCAGGGATAACATCCTTTGATTATGTCTTACTTTTGGAAGACTGCTAAGGAGTGCATACCCTACCTTCTGAGTAGGACTATCCGCCAATACAATGCCGGTTTCTTTCTCTAATCTTTCCAATTCATCATAGAGAGCATCATATTCCTGATTGGACATGATTTCTCTATCTTCCTGATAATACGCTTTAGACGCCTCGTTTAGAATACGAATCAATTCTTTCATTCTTTTCATACTTTCCATATTCTTTCTCCTTATATAAAGCATTCTTATGTAGTGAGCATCATAAATATATTGTATTCTTCTATGATACAACAATATATAAAAAAAATACAGACTCCCTGGTCTGTATTTTTATTTGCTGATTAATTTTCTCTCCATGTCATTAAGAAAACGAATTTTGTTTTGGGTCATGGCGGTATACTGCTCCTGCGTTATCTTCCCGTTATCCAGAAGCTTCCCGGCAAATTCAATAAACTTCTTTGTAACTTCAATTAATCTCACAATTTCAGGACTATTTTCGTTCTTCATGACATCCCACTTTCCTGGTTAATATTGTCTCTATAGAGAAAATCGGAATCATTCATTGAATCGATTAACTGAATGCATTATAACATAATTTACTTTTTATTACAATTTTTCCATGAGTTTAAATTTGCCAAAATAATTAAATAAATGCATTTATCTTTGATTATCTTTATTTTTTATAGAATTACTTCGATTTATTCCACTTTTTATAAATTAATTTTATTGAACCAGCTTCAATTTCGCTAGTCTGGCCATTAATTTTTTGCTTCCAAATTTAGGGAATAATACTGTAACTTCATAATCCGCTCCTGCATAGCGAATATCTTCCACCGTTCCTACTCCAAACTTTATATGTTTCACTAAATCTCCGCATCCAAATTCCAGAGGAGAATTGTCAGAAGAACTATTGGCGTTGTTTGATACAGCACCCTGATAAGGTGTATAAGTATGCAGTACTTTATTCTTTGGTCTTATTCCAGCTAAAGGATCCGTTGCCTTTTTGGCTTTGCTTCCGACGGCAATCAGTTCTTGGGGAAGTTCGGAAATAAATCTAGAAGCCCTGTTATATTGTGTAAGCCCCCTGAGCATCCTGGACTTGGCATAACATAAATAAAGTTTTTGCCTTGCCCTTGTAATACCTACATAGCACAATCTTCTTTCTTCTTCAACTGCATCTTCATTTTCGGATACAACACTCATATAACTGGGGAAGATACCTTCTTCCATACCGGTAATAAAAACATAAGGAAATTCCAACCCTTTTGCACTATGAAGGGTCATTAATACTACTGCATTATTTTCTGCATCATAGTTATCAATATCCGCCACAAGAGAAACTTCCTCCAAAAATCCTTCAAGACTTGGTTCTTCTGCATTTTGATCATAATCTGCTGCTTTAGATATCAATTCTTTGATGTTTTGTATTCTTTCTTTTGACTCTTCTGTATTTTCTTCTTCCAGCTCTTTTAAATAACCTGTGCGTTCCAGTACATTCTCAATAAGTTCCATAACGGTTCCCAGCTGGGATTGCGCTTGCAAAACTCCAATTAAATCTGCAAACTTTTTTAACTTTGATGCTGCTCGTCCAAATTGTGATACGATTTCATCCTCTCTGATCACATCAAAAAAACTCATATCATAATTTGAAGCAACTTCTTCTACTTTACCAATGGTTGTATCTCCAATACCCCTCTTGGGTACATTAATAATTCTCTTTAAAGATAAATCATCCGAAGGGTTTAAAATCACTCTTAAATATCCCAATAAATCTTTGATTTCTTTTCTCTCGTAGAATCTGACACCCCCAAGCAGTCGATAAGGGATTCCATGTTTTATAAAGTGTTCTTCTACTACACGGGATTGAGCGTTGGTGCGATAGAGCACAGCAAAATCCTTATATTCTTTTCCTCTTTTTTCGATTTGCTTTACAATTTCATTTGCAACAAACTCTGCTTCCTCATGTTCATTTTCCGTTTCACGAACATCTATTAAATCTCCCTGCTCATTTTCCGTCCAAAGCGCCTTTGCTTTTCTTCCATAATTATTCTTAATCACTGCATTGGCTGCATCCAATATTACCTTGGTAGAACGGTAATTTTGCTCCAGTTTAATGACCTTTGCGTTTTTAAAGTCTTTTTCAAAGTCCAGTATATTTCTTATGTTTGCCCCTCTCCAGCCGTAAATACTCTGGTCATCATCTCCTACAACGCAAAGATTTTCGTGCTTTGAGGCCAATAATCTTACCAATCTGTACTGGGCAGTATTGGTATCCTGATACTCATCTACCATGATGTATTCAAATCTGTTTTGATAATGTTCCAAGACATCTGGATGGTAAATAAATAATTCTACGGTTTTAAAAATAATGTCATCAAAGTCCAAGGCGTTATTTCCTGCTAATTTTTTCTGATAAAGGGTATAAATATGGGCTAATTTTTCTTTTCTGAAATCCCCTGCACTATTTTTTTCATACTCACTGGCAGAAATCAACTCATTTTTTTGATTGCTGATTTCTCCCAGCACATAATTCACAGGATAATTTTTCTCATTGTAATTTAATTCTTTCAGGCATTCTTTAATCAGTGCCTTCTGGTCTGCCGTATCATAAATAGTAAAAGAACGGCTATAGCCGATCTTATCTATATCTCTTCTAAGAATTTTTACACAGGCTGAATGGAATGTACTTACCCAAATTTCTTCAGCTCCTTTTCCAACCAGCTGATCCACTCTTTCTCTCATTTCCTTAGCAGCTTTATTTGTAAATGTAATTGCAAGAATCTTCCATGGAAGAACATTTTTCTCTTGAATAAGATAAGCAATTCTATGGGTTAGTACTCTTGTTTTTCCAGAACCTGCTCCTGCCAGAATCAATACCGGCCCTTCTGTCTGCAGTACCGCTTCTTTTTGTTTTGGATTCAAACCCTCTACTAAATTCATACCTATTCTCCTTTTTTCTTTTCTAAACAAAAACCTTTCCAACAAAATGTGGAAAGGGTTTATAATTTATTATTTTTTTCTAATCGATCAAGTACCATATTATATCCATCTGAGCCATAAGTCAATGCCCTGTTGACTCTGCTGATAGTTGCTGTTGAAGCTCCCGTTTTCTCAGTAATCTCCGAATACGTTTTACGTTGTCTTAGCATCTTTGCCACTTCTAATCTTTGTGCCAGGGATTTAATCTCATGAATGGTACATATATCTTCAAAAAATGAATAGCATTCATCTATATTTTCAAGCAGTAAAATCGCCTCGAAAAGATGGTCCGTAGCATCATCTTTAATTTTTGAATTCATTGGAGTACTCCTTTCCAACTTTATCATACCAGTTCTTTAATATTGTATAGTATGAAAGGAGCACAAGTCAAGCTAAAAAACCTTTTAGCAATGCCACAGATGTATTCACAATCAAATGTTCCGGTATTTCCATTCCTTCAATAAGTTTTTCAATGTGTTCAAAATTTCCAACTTCATAAGATATATGCGCATCACTTCCAAAAACAAACGGCATATCCATCCTAATGCATTCATTAATAATTGCCCGGACTGTATCAGAACCTCCTGCTCTAAAACTGTCTGGCTTTAAGGAACTGTTATTGATCTCAAGAAGTGTACCATATTCTTTAGCCGCCTCAACGACAGCTTTAATATCTATAGGATACCTCGGATCCCCTGGATGTCCAATAATATCTATATGGGGATTTTGCATCACTTTAATCAATGCATTCGTATTTTCCTGGATGCTTCCAGGTTTTATGCATGGAGGATGGAAACTGGCTATAACCATATCAAGATTTTCCAATGTTTCTTCCTCCAGATCTACATGGCCTTCAAAATCTAAAATATTAACTTCTGCTCCCCTTAAAATTTCTACGCCATAGATCTTTTTGGGAATTACAATCAAATTATGAAAATGAAACAGATGGGCGCCGCCGGGAAGCGTTGCGGCATGGTCTGTAATAGCGATCAGTTCTAAGCCCTTATTAGCAGCTTCTTTTGCGTTTTCCTGCACTGTACTGTAAGCATGCCCACTGGCAACTGTATGACAGTGAGTGTCTAAAACATACTTCATTAAATTACATCTCCTTCAACTACGTTTCCTTAAATTCATCTTATGTATTCCGCTTTGCTTATTATGTCCATGTACTATTGTAACACATCCGATGAAATTTGAAAAATCAAGTTTTATTTAATACCTCTGTTTCGTCCCTGTTCTTTTGCCTGATAAAGTTTATGGTCTACAAATTTAAACAACTCATCCACAGCAAATTCACTGCTGTCTATCGTAAATAATCCAAAGGAAGCGGTAATATTAATTTTCTTATCGTCAAATCTGATCATTGTTTTTTCTATAGTTTTTCGGATTCTTTCCAGAACCTTATAGGCTTTTTCATTGCTGGTGTTGGGCAAGCATATTAAAAATTCTTCTCCTCCATACCTTGCTGCCCAATCCGATTCATTTCTGATAGAATTTAATAATATGTCACCAATTGCTTTTATGGCAATATCTCCTACATTATGACCGTACGTATCATTAATCGTCTTAAAATGATCAATATCAATCATGGCAATAGATAATGGATGTTTTTTATCACACTTGCTGATTTCCTGAGGTAACATTCTGTCCATATATCTTCTGTTATAAAGATTGGTCAAGGGATCTTTCATGATCAGGGTATTTAAATCTTGCACAATATTTTGCAAGTCATGTTCCCGACTGCGATAGATTGTTTCAATAACCAATCCCTCACTAATATCTTTAATCAGCTCTAAGACCAGTTTCCCGTTCTCTTCTATTGGAACAGAGAAAACCAATAACATTTTATCTCCAACGTGTTGTATTTTCATAAAAGATTTCTGGCTTTTTAATGCTTCAAGACCAATACATTTTGTACACGCTTTATGTTCCATTTCACAAGTATAACAAAAAGCAGAATCTTCTATGATTTCCCCGTCCTTGAAAAGAATTTTATTTGTAAAAGGTTCTACAATTCTGACACTGTCAAAGAGCTTCTTATATGCTTTAATCTGCTGTAATAAGTTATCATCAATTATACCATTCATTCGTACCCTTCCTCTTGCAATCCATTATCTGTTAGCACTAATTTGTTATTAATAAGTATTGTACATTTATAGTAATTTATTTCAGTATAAAATACAACATTATTATTATAAACTAAACGCATCATTTTAATTTAAATTAAAAACACCCTATAGAAGACCCTTTGTAAGGTCTTCATATAGGGTATATTTTGCATTATCTTTTCTTAATATACTTTTTCATATCAATTAGAACGATGATCACATTACCCTTTTATTAATGTCTAAAATGTCTCATACCTGTAAATATCATAGCTATTCCATATTGATCACAGGCATCAATGGATTCCTGATCTCGTACAGAGCCCCCTGGCTGAATAATCGCAGTAATTCCTGCTTTCGCCGCTGCCTCTACACAATCTGAGAACGGGAAGAATGCATCAGAGGCAAGAGCCGCTCCTTTTAATGCCTCTTCCCCTATTTGCTCGATACAATGTTCAATAGCTTGTTTACAAGCCCAAATTCTATTCACTTGTCCCGGTCCTATACCTAAAGATTGCTTATCCTTAGCAATAGCTATTCCGTTAGATTTTGCATATTTAACAACTTTCCATGCGAATAATAAATCTTCCATTTCTTTTTCGGTAGGCTGTCTTTTGGTTACTACTTTGAGTTCTTCTTCAGGCAGCAATACATTGTCTACCTCCTGAACCAGTAATCCCCCTGCTACCTTTTTCAAATCATAAGAGCCTTTCGGCTGCTTAACAGAAATGTGATCCAGCTGCAATATACGAAGGTTTTTCTTTTGCTTTAGAATTTCTAAAGCTTTTTCGGTATAAGAAGGTGCCACAATGATTTCAATAAAGATCTTATTCATTTCCTCTGCGGTTCTTTCGTCTATTTCACGATTGGCTACAACGATTCCTCCGAAAATCGACACTGGGTCAGCTTTATAAGCCGTCATATATGCATCATAAATATTGTCAGCGCTTCCTACACCGCAGGGGTTTGCATGTTTGCAGGCCACCACGGTGGGTTCATCGAATTCTTTAAGAAGTTCCAGAGCCCCATTGGTATCATTAATATTATTGAAGGAAAGTTCTTTTCCATGAAGCTGAATGGCAGAACTAAGACATCCTGTGTTCTTACCGATTTCTTTATAAAATGCAGCTTTTTGATGAGGATTTTCTCCATACCTCATATCCTGAACTTTTTCAAAGGTTAAGCTTAGAGTTTCCGGGAAGTCCTCAGCCCCTCTTTGCTTTCTGAGATAATTTGCAATAAGGGTATCATAACTTGCCGTATGCTCAAACACTTTAGACGCTAAATAAAATTTAGTTTCTTTAGATACTTCACCCTTTGCTTTTAATTCTTCTATAACCTTATCATAGTCTTTGGGATCCACGATCACTGCTACATCCTGATAGTTTTTAGCTGCTGCACGAATCATTGTAGGCCCGCCGATATCAATATTCTCAATGGCTTCTTCCAATTCTACATTGTCTTTTAAAATAGTTTGTTTAAAAGGATATAAATTCACTACTACCAAATCAATGGTGTCCACATTCAGTTCTTTTAATTGCTTCATGTGTTCTGGATTACTTCTGATCGCCAGAAGTCCCGCATGAATGTTAGGATGGAGGGTTTTTACTCTTCCGTCCAGGCATTCTGGAAAGCCCGTAATTTCAGAAATTCCAATGACTTTGATGCCTGCATCCATAATCGCTTTAGCAGTTCCTCCTGTGGAAATAATTTCAAAGCCTAATTCACTGATTTGCTTTGCAAATTCCACTACCCCAGTTTTGTCAGAAACACTAATTAATGCTCTTTTCATATTGAATCTCCTCCCATTTTTTATAATTTGCCATGAAATGTTCGGCTAATAACTTCTTCTTGTTGTTCTTTGCTTAGTTTATGGAAATTCACTGCATAGCCAGATACGCGAATGGTCAAGTTAGGGTATTTTTCCGGATGTTCCATAGCTTCTAGAAGTTTCTCTCTGTTTAAAACATTTACATTTAAATGATGAGACCCTTTTGCAAAATATCCATCCAATATAGCTGTCAGATTGTCAATTCTGGCTTCTTCTGTTTTCCCTAAAGTATTGGGCTCAACACTAAAAGTACAGGATATTCCGTCCCTGCAGCAATCATAAGGAATCTTAGCCACCGAATTAAGAGAAGCCAAAGCCCCTTTTGTGTCCCTGTTATGCATGGGATTTGCCCCCGGCGCAAAGGGTTCTCCTTTCTTTCGTCCGTCAGGCGTATTTCCAGTTTTTTTGCCATAAACCACATTAGAAGTAATGGTCAAGATAGATAATGTATGTTTTGCATTCCTATATGCCGGAATTTTCTTTAGATCATCATAAAAATCTTTTACCAGTTCTTTTGCAATACTGTCTACTCTCTCATCATCATTACCATACTTTGGGAAATCTCCCTCTATTTCAAAATCAATAATCAAGCCGTTTTCATCTCGAATCGGACTAACTTTTGCATATTTTATTGCACTAAGAGAATCCGCAACAACTGAAAGACCAGCAACCCCAAAAGCCATAAATCTTTCAACTTCTGTATCATGCAGCGCCATTTGCAATTTTTCATAAGCATATTTATCATGCATATAGTGAATCACATTCATGGTATTAACGTACAGTTCACAAAGCCATTTACGATAAAAGGAAAACCGGTCCATCACTTCTTCGTAGCTAAGAATGTCTCTTGAAATCGGTTTTCTGCTGGGACCTATCTGCTCTTTAGTAATCTCATCCACACCACCATTTAAGCTCATTAAAAGTACTTTGGGCAGATTACATCTTGCACCAAAAAACTGCATTTGCTTTCCTATTCTCATAGCCGATACACAGCAGGCAATAGCATAATCGTCTCCATAGATTTCCCGCATGATATCATCATTTTCATATTGGATCGAGTCTGTTTCAATAGAAACTCTGCTGCAATAACGTTTAAATGGTTTTGGCAAATTTTTAGACCACAGCACGGTTAAATTCGGCTCCGGCGCTGGACCTAAATTATAAAGGGTATGTAAAAATCTATAGGAGGTTTTCGTCACTAAAGTTCTTCCGTCTTCTCCCATGCCTCCTATGGATTCCGTAATCCAAAGGGGATCTCCTGCAAACAACTCGTTGTATTCAGGTGTTCTAAGTTCTCTTGCCATTCTAAGTTTCAGGACAAAATCATCTACGATTTCTTGAATTTCTGCTTCTGTAAAAAGATTTTCTCTTAAATCCCGTTCAAAGTAAATATCTAAAAATGTACTCACTCGCCCTAAAGACATGGCTGCTCCGTTTTGTTCTTTTATAGCTCCTAAATATGCAAAGTATAGCCATTGAACTGCTTCTTTGGAATTGGATGCAGGTTTTGAAATATCGTATCCATACATTTGAGCCATCTGTTTTAACTTTTCCAAAAAATCGATTTGTCGATAAAGTTCCTCAGAAAGTCTGATATTTTCATCGTCCATCAAACGCTTGCCAAGCTTTGCTTTATCTTTTTTCTTTTCCTCTATCAGAAAATCTACACCATATAATGGAACCCTTCTATAGTCTCCAATAATTCTTCCCCTGCCGTAAGCATCAGGAAGGCCAGTAATTACACCACTTTTTCTGGCCTTTCGCATTTCGTCAGTATACACTCTGAATACGCCGTCATTATGGGTCGTTCTGTATTCGAAATGTTCTTCAACCTTCTGGTCCAATTTATATCCGTAAGCTTCACATGCCTGCCTTGTCATCCGAATACCGCCAAAAGGATTAACACCTCTTTTTAAAGGCGCATCTGTTTGAAACCCTACTATGATCTCATTTTCCTTGTCAAGATATCCTGGCGGATATGTCAGCAGAGAAGATACCCTGGTGGTATCTATATCCAGCACCCCTCCCCTTTCCGACTCCAAACGGCATAAATCAGTGTATTTTTTTAATAGAACTTTGGTTCTTTCCGTTGGACCTTCCAGGAATTCTTCATTGCCTTCATAAGGACTGTAGTTTTTCTGAATAAAATCTCTGACATTTATTTCTTCCTGCCAAACTCCTTCGCTAAAGCCTTTCCATGGATTTCTTTGCATGTTTTCGCCTCCTATTTTCTTAAATAGAAAAGACCGCCTGGATAAACAGATTCAAACGGTCTGTTTGCCCAGGCGGTCGGCGTTTTTTACTTTGTATTCCCTGTGGGTACTCCCACTTAATCCGCCAGTCATACAAAGTAATGAAGTAATGTATAAAATTAACCCACTTTTTCTATAATAAATTTCAGTACAAAGATAATTGCTAAAACATACATTACAGGATGAACTTTCTTTGCTTTTCCTGTTATTGCATTAATCACTACATAGGATACTGTTCCGAATACAATTCCTTCTGCGATACTGTATGCTAAAGGCATTGCTATTAATGCCAGGAAAGCAGGAATTCCTTCACTTGCTTCTGTAAAATCTATTTTACCTACAGATTGCATCATCATAAATCCTACGATGATGAGGGCAGGTGCTGTTGCAAAGCTTGGTACCGCTAAGAAAATTGGAGAGAAGAATAATGCAATAACAAAGAAGATTGCAGTAACAAAAGCTGTTAATCCTGTCCTTCCTCCTTCTGCTACCCCTGAAGCACTTTCTACATAAGTAGTGGTGGTAGAGGTACCAAATAATGCTCCGGCAGTTGTACCAATTGCATCAGCTAATAATGCCTGTTTTACATTTGGAAGTTTGCCTTCTTTATCTAACATTCCAGCCTGGCTGGATACACCGATTAAAGTTCCTAGAGTATCAAATAAATCAACAAACAAGAATGCGAATACAACCACAAAGAAACTTAATGAAAATACTTGACTTAAATCCAGTTTAAATGCTATTGGAGCTATGCTTGGAGGTGCCGAGAACAATGTCGATGGAATTAAGCTATAAAGTCCTGCTTCTGGATTTGGAACATACCATCCAACTAATTCTGCTATAATTCCTAATACATAAGTTATTAAAATTCCAATAAGTATAGAGCCTTTTACTCTTTTAACAACCAAAATTCCAGTAATCAAAGTTCCCAATATTGCCAAGAAAGTAACAACATTTGTTACATCTCCTAAAGTTACAAGAGTTGCCGCATCTCCTGAAACGATACCTGCATTCTGGAAGCCGATGAAAGTAATAAATAAACCGATTCCTGCACCAACTGCATGCTTTAATGTTTGTGGAAATGCATTAAAAATTGCTTCACGAACATTTAAGAACGTTAAAATAATAAATATAACTCCTTCTACAAATACTGCTCCTAGAGCAATTTGCCAACTGTAGCCCATTGTTAAACAAACAGTATAAACGAAATATGCGTTAAGTCCCATACCAGGTGCCAATGCAAATGGGTAATTTGCTAAAAATGCCATGGCTAATGTTCCAACAACCGCTGCCAAAACAGTCGCTGTAAATACTGCACCCTGATCCATTCCTGCAGCTGCTAACATTCCAGGATTTACGGCTAAAATATAAGCCATCGTCATAAATGTTGTAAACCCTGCAATGACTTCTGTTTTTGCATTAGTATTGTTCTCACTTAGTCTGAATACTTTTTCTAAGAAGCTATTGTTTTGAAGCTGGCTCTTTGCTTGCGTCACTTTAATATCCCCCTTAAGTAATTTTGATTAAAAAAATCAATAGCTTTTCCTTAAAACAAAAAAGTTCGTTTCCATACCAATGGGAAACGAACATAATAATCCTGCAGAATTATTACTAAAACATTCGTTTCACCCATAGCCAGACAATTTACGGTTGTCGGTAGAGACATCTAGACCATATTTCTAGATTTATATAAGTGAACGCATTTATTATTGATGTTTACAGAAGTATTCTAGCAAACTATAATACTTCTTGTCAACAGTTTTTCGAACTTTTTATTTGATTTTATGTATAATGTTCGATTAATAAGAGCTATTGCTCTTTTCTCCTTTTATAATAGCTACAGAAGCACTGGCTCCAATGCGATTCGCTCCTGCTTTTACAAGGGCTTCAGCGTCCTGGCGGGTTCGTACCCCTCCGGATGCTTTTACCCCCATAGTCTCTCCTACAGTTCTTCTCATCAATTCAATATCGGCTTTGGTAGCGCCTCCTCCAGAAAAACCGGTAGAAGTTTTTACAAAATCTGCTCCCGCTTCTTTTGCAAGCAGACAAGCTTTTTCCTTTTCCTCATCGGTTAAAAGAGATGTTTCTATAATCACCTTAACCACTGCTCTTTTGTTAACAGTATGTACTACTGCTTTAATTTCGTCTCTAACATAATCATATTTTTTATCTTTTAAAGCACCGATATTAATCACCATGTCCACTTCTGTAGCACCATTTTCTATGGCTTCCTGTACTTCAGAAGTTTTGGTTGTAATGGTATTGGCGCCTAAAGGAAAGCCTATTACGGTTGTAATGCCTACATTACTGTCCTGTAATAAATGTTTTGCCATTGGCACATAACAGGGATTTACACAAACCGTAGCAAATCCATATTCTTTTGCTTCTTCGCATAGCTTTCTGATGTCTTCTTCTTTTGCATCCGGCTTTAAAACAGTATGATCGATCATAGCCGCTAGTTGTTTATCTTCCATATTCATTCCTCCTGATAGTTCATTTCTTTGATTGTAACATTATTTAGTATAAATATCAAAATGATTCTTTCTATATGGTTTGAACAATTTTGAATATCTATTCATAATAATTTGCATCTAAATTTCTTACTATGTTTTAGTGCTTTTAAATCCAATCTCTATACTATAACATATCATAACTCATCCAAATGAAAAAGCCCTAAAAACCTTCACGGTTTACAGGGCTTTTAGTTTTACTCCCACTCAATTGTTGCTGGTGGTTTACTGGTTATATCATAAACGATTCTGTTAACGTGTTCTACTTCATTCACAATCCTATTAGAAATCTTTGCTAATACATCATGGGGAATTCTTGCCCAATCAGCTGTCATAAAGTCCGTTGTAGATACTCCACGAAGGGCTATGGTATAGCTGTAAGTTCTTTCATCTCCCATGACTCCAACGGAACGTAAATTGGTAAGTACTGCAAAGTACTGTCCTATTTCTTTATCAAGGCCTGCGTTGACTATCTCTTCACGGTATATATAGTCAGCTTCTTGAAGAATGGCTATTTTTTCTCTGGTCACTTCTCCTATAATTCTGATGGCTAAGCCGGGGCCCGGGAAAGGTTGTCTTGATACTAAGAATTCGGGAATGCCAAGGGCTCTTCCTAGACTTCGCACTTCGTCTTTAAAGAGGTCTCTTAAAGGCTCGATAATTTCTTTAAAATCTACATAATCAGGGAGTCCGCCAACATTATGATGGCTTTTAATAACCGCTGCATTTTTAGTTCCACTCTCAATTACGTCAGGATAAATGGTTCCCTGTACCAGAAAATCTACCGTTCCAATTTTCTTTGCTTCGGCTTCGAATACACGAATGAATTCTTCTCCGATGATTTTTCTTTTGGTTTCAGGATCTGTAACACCTTTTAGTTTGTCTAAAAATCTGTCCTGGGCATTAACACGAATCAGGTTCATATCAAACTGTTCTCTGAATACTTTCTCAACTTCGTCCCCTTCGTTCTTCCTAAGAAGGCCGTGATCTACAAAAATACAGGTTAATTGCTTTCCTACCGCTTTATGAATGAGTACTGCCGCAACAGAAGAATCCACTCCTCCAGATAAAGCACAAAGTACTTTTTTATTACCTATTTTTTCTTTTAATTTCTTGATGGATTCCTCTGCAAAGTCTTTCATAATCCAGTCGCCGCTGCAGCCACATACATCATACAGGAAATTTTTAAGCATCTGAGTACCTTTTGGCGTATGCATAACTTCTGGGTGGAATTGAACACCATATAGTTTTCTTTTGGTATCTGCCATAGCCGCTACAGGACAGGTTCCAGTAGTGGCAATGACTTCAAAGCCTTCCGGCGGCTCGCTAATATAATAGGTGTGGCTCATCCAGCAAACGGTCTGTTCTTCTACATCTTTAAACAATGGATTGTCTGTACGAACAATTAAATCTGTCTTCCCATATTCTCTTTGGTCTGCCTTAGCTACTTTTCCTCCTAAAACATGACCCATAAGCTGAGAACCATAGCAAATACCCAATACCGGTATGCCCAGCTCAAAAATTTCTTTTTCTACCATGGGTGCATTTTCTTCATACACAACACTTGGTCCGCCGGTGAAAATGATTCCCTTAGGATTTCTCTTTTTAATTTCGTCTATGGATGTATCATAAGAAAGCACTTCACAATATACATTGGCTTCCCTGACTCTTCTTGCGATCAGTTGATTGTATTGACCCCCGAAGTCCAATACAATAATCAGTTCGTGATTCATAGCTTTCCTCCTAAAAATAGTTTATTGTTTAAAGCTGCAATGGATATCGTCGGATTAAGCATCTTCCATCAGCGATAATTGTGAAATCCGGAAAGACTGCTGTCAATCCGGATTACCATAAACTAATATTCTACACTGTAGTTAGGCGCTTCTTTTGTAATATGAATATCGTGAGGATGACTTTCTTTTAAGCCTGCTCCGGTAATTTGAACAAATCGGCCATTTTCTCTTAGTTCATCAATAGTTCTCGTTCCGCAGTACCCCATTCCTGCACGAAGGCCTCCCATCAATTGGTAAACACTGTCTTCAACAGATCCTTTATAAGGAACACGGCCTTCTACACCTTCAGGCACTAACTTCTTAGCATCTTGCTGGAAGTACCTGTCTTTACTTCCTTTTTCCATAGCTGCAAGAGAACCCATTCCTCTGTATACTTTATATTTTCTTCCCTGGTACAGTTCGGTTTCTCCAGGGCTTTCTTCACAACCTGCAAACAAACTTCCCATCATCGTTACGCTGGCTCCAGCGGCAATTGCTTTTACAATATCTCCTGAATATTTGATTCCTCCGTCAGCAATAACCGGAATGCCGTAAGGTTTTGCAGCTTCAGCACAATCGTAAATTGCAGTAATCTGAGGAACACCGACCCCTGCTATAACTCTCGTTGTACAAATGGATCCAGGTCCGATTCCAACTTTAACCGCATCAGCCCCTGCTTCAATCAGGGCTTTTGTTGCCTCACCGGTTGCCACATTTCCTGCGATCACTTGCAATTCTGGATAAGCGGATTTTACTTTCTTTACAGTATCCAACACACCCTGGGAATGTCCATGGGCTGTATCTATAACGATCACATCCACTTTTGCTTCTACTAATTTTGCTACTCTGTCAAGAACATCCGCTGTAACTCCAACTGCTGCTCCTACTAACAGTCTGCCATTTGAATCTTTTGCAGCGTTAGGATATAAAATTGCTTTTTCTATGTCTTTAATCGTAATAAGTCCTTTTAAATTTCCTTCCTGGTCTACAATAGGCAGCTTTTCTATTCTATACTTTGACAAAATCTCTTTTGCTTCTTCTAAAGTCGTTCCTTCCGGTGCAGTAATGAGATTTTCTTTTGTCATAACTTCTTTTATTTTTCTATTATGATTGGTTTCAAAACGCAAATCCCTGTTGGTAAGGATTCCCACCAGTTTAGTTCCTTCGGTTATAGGAACTCCCGAAATACGATATTTTGCCATTAATTCATTGGCTTCATATACATAGTGTTCAGGAGATAAGGAAAATGGATCTGTAATAACGCCATTTTCAGAACGTTTTACTTTATCTACTTCCTCTGCTTGCTGTTCAATGGACATGTTTTTATGTATAATTCCAATACCTCCCTGACGTGCCATTGCAATAGCCATTCTTGACTCAGTCACAGTATCCATCCCCGCACTCATTACAGGAATATTCAATCTGATCTTTTTGGTCAAATTCGTAGATAAATCTACGTCCTTAGGAAGAACCTGAGAGTAGGCAGGTATCAATAAAACGTCATCAAATGTTACTCCCTGTTTAATAATTTTATGCATTTCTCAACCTCTCCTTAATTTTTTCGCTAAAGTGTATCAAAAGATTGTAACCTTGTCAACTATTTTATATGTTTCCTTTTTTATTTGCAAGTATGTCTTTTCTTCAAATTTTATGTAGAATTTTGTATCAAGCAATAAATCCATTCTACTAAAAAAGGCGGGTCATACCGCCTCACTTTTTTATATGCAATTTCCTAGGAATTAAATGAAAAATTCCTTTTAAAATTTCTTCGTTAGGTTCAAAAATCATTTTTACCTTTTGGTTATTATGCATGAATACTGCAGCATATGTATTGGATTTGATCTCTCCGCTGCTAAAATCCAAAGTTTTTTCAAAACCACTTAATTCATGGGAATGGTCTTTATCTTCCACATGAGCCATTGCTTCAAAATCTTTAACAGAAACAGAAATCAGTCTTTTACGCTTGCTTTTATTGATGATCTTATCAATATCCAAATCACCGTTTGTAAAACTATACTCATATTCAATGTTTTGTCTTTGTACAAGCCAATATGCTCCATAGGCTACAATAATCACGACCAGTACAAAAGCCTGAGGAATAAAAAGGAATGATGCAGCAACCAGTAAAATTGCAGCAAGAATAACCAATGCCGTAATCATACCATCTTTTGCAGTACGTTTCTTGGACACAAGCTGTTCTTTAAATATATCTCCCACATCTTCACCCCTTTATCATCTCTTAATCACAAATTAGATTGCTTAATAATGTATATGGTAACATATAAAATTCTAAATATCAAGAAAACAGCTTGCCCAAAGGACAAGCTGTTTTTAAGTAAAATTTATTACATCATTCCCATTCCTGGAGCTCCGCCAGGCATAGCTGGTTCTTTTTCAGGAATATCTGCAACAACAGATTCTGTTGTTAATAATGTAGAAGCAACGGAAGTTGCATTTTGAAGAGCACTTCTTGTTACTTTAGTTGGATCAAGGATTCCTGCATCAATCATATTCACATATTCTTCTGTAAGTGCATTGAATCCAACATTCTTTTCCGATTCTTTTACATTATTTACAATCACAGAACCTTCTAATCCTGCGTTCTCTGCAATTTGACGAAGAGGTGCTTCAAGAGCTTTAAGCACAATCTTTACACCTGTCTTTTCATCGCCTGTTGTGGTATCTAATAAAGTTGCAACTTCTTTGATCGCATGAATGTAAGAAGAACCACCACCAGCAACAATTCCTTCTTCTACTGCTGCTCTTGTAGCTGCCAAAGCATCTTCGATACGAAGTTTGTTTTCTTTCATTTCAGTTTCTGTTGCAGCTCCAACTTTAATTACTGCAACACCACCTGCTAATTTAGCCAATCTTTCTTGTAATTTTTCTCTATCGAATTCAGAAGTTGTTTCTTCAATTTGATTTTTAATTTGTTTTACTCTTGCATCGATGTCTTCTTTCTTTCCTGCTCCACCGATAATAATAGTATTCTCTTTTTGAACTTTAACAGTTGCAGCTTTTCCAAGCATATCTAAAGTAGCTTCTTTTAATTCCAAGCCTACTTCTTCAGAGATCACTGTACCGCCAGTTAAAATAGCGATGTCTCTAAGCATGTCTTTTCTTCTGTCACCAAATCCTGGTGCTTTTACTGCTACACAGTTAAATGTTCCTCTTAATTTATTCAGAATTAATGTAGTTAATGCTTCTCCTTCTACATCTTCAGCAATGATAAGGAGTTTTGCACCTTGTTGAACAATTTGTTCAAGAAGTGGAAGGATTTCCTGAATGTTGGAAATCTTCTTGTCTGTAATCAAGATGTATGGATCTTCGAGAACTGCTTCCATTTTATCCATATCCGTTGCCATGTAAGCAGACAGATATCCTCTGTCAAATTGCATACCTTCTACAACTTCTAATTCTGTGTGCATGGTTTTGGATTCTTCAACAGTAATTACTCCGTCATTGGATACTTTTTCCATAGCATCAGCAATCAAGTTACCGATTTCATCATCTCCGGCAGAAATCGCTGCAACTCTTGCAATATGTTGCTTGCCGTTGATTGTCTGGCTGGCATTTTTGATTACTTCTACTGCTTTATCAGTTGCTTTATGCATACCTCTTCTTAAAATAATAGGATTTGCACCGGCTGCAATATTTTTAAGTCCTTCTTTAATCATAGCCTGAGCTAATACTGTAGCAGTAGTTGTACCGTCCCCTGCAACATCGTTGGTTTTGGTTGCAACTTCTTTAACCAATTGAGCGCCCATATTTTCAAATGGATCTTCTAACTCGATTTCTTTAGCAATAGTAACACCATCATTAGTAATTAATGGAGTACCATATTTTTTATCTAAAACGACATTACGTCCTTTTGGTCCTAAAGTTACTTTTACTGTATTCGCTAATTTATCCACACCAGCTTCTAATGCTGCTCTGGCTTCGGCAGCAAATTTAATTTGCTTTGCCATGTTTACATCCTCCTTTTATAATTGAATTTGATCTATTATTGTTCTACAATCGCTAAAATATCACTTTGTCTTAAAACGATATATTCTTCATCATCAATTTTTACTTCTGTTCCGGCATATTTTGAGTAAATTACTCTATCGCCAACTTTTACTTCCATTTTAACTTCTTTTCCGTCTACTACTCCGCCAGGTCCTACAGCCACAACTTCAGCTTCTTGAGGTTTTTCTTTTGCCTGATTGGGAAGAACGATACCAGATTTTGTCTTTTCTTCAGCTTCTAATTGCTTAATAACCACTCTGTCACCTAATGGTTTGAGTTTCATTGTATAACCTCCTTCAGAATATGTACTTTTTACTCATTATTTTTCGGCTTATTAGCACTCATCACAATTGAGTGCTAACTACAAAAATAATATTAATAAAAGCATGTTGTTTGTGCAAGGCTATATTTCACCTAAAATTACACTTTAGCTAGTGTTTCCATAAATTACTTCAAATATTCTTCGTTTTTCTTTGATTTACTAACATTTTCTCTTTGTATCACAGAATAATATTCAATAGACTTTTTAATTTTAAGAATAATTCTTGAACGAAAGGAAGATAATACAAAATCGGAATAAAAATTGCCGGAAGCAGATTACCGACTTTTATTTTCTTAATCTCCAGCATATTGAGTCCTATAGCAAAAATTAAAATACCGCCAACGGTTGAAATCTCTCTGATCATATCAGCAGTCATATAGGGTTCAATCCACTGAGCCAGTAAAGTAATTGCCCCCTGATAAATAAATACCGAAACTCCAGCCAGGGCGACCCCTATACCTAAGGTTGAAGATAATAAAATAGAAGTAACACCATCCAATACGGATTTTGCAAACAAAGTTTTATGTACTCCCTGGAGACCGCTCTCCAAAGCCCCCATAATGGCCATAGTCCCTACACAAAAAAGCAAACTGGCAGAAACGAATCCCTGGGATATGTTGTCGCCTTTATCCCCCTTTTGCATTTTACTCTGAAGATAGTCCCCTAAATTCTCCAGTCTCAATTCAATATTCCACCACTGACCAATGAGTCCTCCAAGAATAAGACTGATAATAAACAGTATGGGGTGACTTGAAGGCTGAATCATATTTCCGATAGCACCTGACGCTCCAATAAATAGTACGGCTAAAGAAACTCCATGGAATACGATCTGTTTGTAGTCTTCTTTCAAGCCGTTTTTTAAAAACATCCCCACTAACGCCCCACAAAAAATTGCCAAAGCGTTTACAGTCGTTCCCAGCATCGAATTCCTCCTCATTTGCCAAGTCTTAGCTGTCTCGCATAATAAAATAAATACTGTTGCGCGATCCCTGCTAAATTCCCAAAGTATTCTTTGGCAAAAGCCTGAATCTCATTTGGACTTGTATCTCTATTAAAATAGAAGTATTCCATTACTCTTTTTACCCATACGTCAACAGGAAAAGCTTCCTCATGACCTATGCCGAATAGAAGAACACAATCTGCAATCTTTGGTCCTACACCCTTTATTTTCAGAAGTTCTTTTTTGGCTTCTTCATAGGGCATATTTGCAAGCTTTTCAAGCTCTACTTCCTTATTCTTCACTTTTTGGCATGCATCCATAATGTAAGGTGCCCGAAAGCCTGCTTTACAATTTCTGAGCTCTTGTTCATTTGCCATTGCCAATTGCTCAATTGTAGGAAAGGTATAGTAATCATATCCTTCAAAAGTACAAATATATTTTCCAAACATTCTACTTATATTCTCTACTACTTGTTTGATATGCGGAATTTGCTTATTTTGTGAAATGATAAAGGATATAAGGCATTCCCAGGGTTCTTGGCGAAGAATCCGGATTCCGGGAGCAAACTGAACTGCCCGGGCCAAATGGATATCTTTTTCAGCCAAGTGTCGTTTAATTATATCATAGTCTTTGTCCAAATCAAAGTAAGAACTCCATAAATTTTCAAACTCTTCTGCGGAAGTCGGATAAAGAATGATCTCCTCTTTTGTCTGGAGAATTCTTAATACCTTTCCTTTGGCAACAATCACGTAATCATTTTGAGCGAGCTTATGAAATCTAAAACATTGTCCGCATTCCAAAATCTGCTCTATTTCAAAGCTGTCCTCTGCTTTTAATATGATTTTGTCTTCTATTTGCTTATATTTCATATTTTCCTTCCTCTCTAAAAATATCCATGATATACTAAGAGTATTTAAACCATGGAGTGATGTTAAATGAAAGAACAAATTTATACAATACCAGTTATTGATGCATTTAAAGAAAATTCGGAATGCCCTTTTTGCACATTGCACCAGGCTTTAGAAAGAGAAAGCGTCGACTTTATGCTTGGAGCATCTTACATGGAAGATGACATTCGAATGGAAACCAATAAAAGTGGTTTTTGTCCCCATCATTATCAAATGCTTTTTAACGAAAACAATCGTCTTGGTCTGGCACTTATACTTCATACTCATTTCCAGGAAGTTAATAAATTTCTTTCTAACGCAATAGATTCACAAAAGGACTCAGCCCCCCGCAACTCTTCTTTTCTGTCCGGACTGATTAAGAAAAGAGTGCCTTCCAAACCATATAAAAATCCTATTTCTTCAGACCTCAATACTATCTATGATGACTGCTACATATGCAATAAGATTGAGAAAACCTTCGAACGCTATATGGACACTTTTTTTTATCTATGGAAAAAAGATCCTGAATTTGTCTCCTTAGTGTCTGATGGTAAAGGCTTTTGCTTAAACCACTTTGCTTTCCTTATTGAAAGCGCGAATTCCGCTTTAAATAAGGAGCAATACAATCATTTTACTCAGATTGTTTTTCCCATTCAACTTGAAAATTTTAAAAGAATAGAAGAAGAACTGGATTGGTTCATCCAAAAATTCGACTACAGATTCAAAGAAGAACCATGGAAAAACTCAAAAGACGCTGTCCAGAGAGCTATTCTAAAAATCTCTGGTATGGCAGTTGAAGAATAATATGTTTTTCATTAGGGGGGACTTGTCTATGTCCGTTTATTTTAATAGCAAATTTGACATATCTTCTAAAAATATGCCGTATAAAAACAATTTTCAGTACCTTCAAGATCTGCTTAAGTTGCTATAACTACAACTTTTTCTTTTGTTTAAGCAATCCGAGGAAGATGGGGAACAAAATTCCAATAAATTCAAGGGAATTGTACTGTCAAGAACAGATATATCCATTTGGAATCACAGCCAATTCATAAGCGAAGGACATCTTAACTAAGCTTGTTACAATCAAACATGCCATAACCTTGAGAAAAAGGCTACTCTCCTAAAACCCATATACAATTGTGATGATGTTGTGCTTCCCAAAGAACAGATTAAAGAATTAAAAGATGCTGCCAATCAAGTCAAATTCAAACACGTTGTGCTCAATCAATGGGGATTTGATTCAAAATTGTCCTACGGCAAGGACTTAAGCGTTGTGTTTGCTGGTCCTCCCGGAACCGGTAAAACCATGGCTGCACAAGTCATAAGCTAAAGAAATCAATAGGAGATATATAAAATAGATTTATCCCAGGTTATCAGTAAATACATTGGTGAAACTGAAAAAAACCTGGTAAATCTAAATCATTTTCTGTATTCGACTGTATCTTTTTTGCTAGCACATAATGTCCCCCTTAAAATTCCACCATAAAAGTGGATATCTACACTTATAAAATAGTGATATACTCATCATATATCTCTTTATTTTTGAAAATAATGCAAATACTCATTTTATGTTCTAATAACCAAAATAACACTAGCTATACACAAATATCAGAATCAAAGATTATTTTTAAACTATTATTTAATCTTCATCTTATAGAACAACTTTACAAGATTTGTAATATAAAATTTCAAACTTTACAATCTCTTTATATGTTAATATTGAAATAATATTGCAAATATATTCAATAGTATCAATTAAAAAATTTTTTAACTAAAAAGGAAATCGGAATTATTTGTCGAATTAAAATCAAGTATTACATTTTATAATTTTATTATGATAAAGGAGGAAAGAATATGGCACAAAAAAATGTAGCCACAGGAGCAGATGGTGAAAAATTTACACCATATGTTCCAGCTAACAAGGTTATGCCTGAATTTACAGGTCTATCTATTGTATTGGGTATATTGCTATCCGTAGTATTCGGTGCAGCAAATGCTTATTTAGGCCTGAAGGTTGGTATGACTGTATCAGCTTCCATACCAGCTGCAGTTATATCTATGACCATTGTTAGAGTTATATTAAAAAGAAAATCTATTCTGGAAAACAACATGGTTCAAACCATCGCATCAGCCGGTGAATCCCTTGCAGCCGGTGCAATCTTTACGTTACCAGCGTTGTTCTTATGGGGCGAATCACCCAGCGCATTAACGATGACTCTGATCACCTTAGCAGGTGGTGCACTTGGGGTATTATTCATGATCCCTATCAGAAGATACTTGATTGTACAAGAACATGGTAAATTACCATATCCGGAAGGAACAGCCTGTGCTGAAGTTCTTCTTGCTGGAGAAGAAGGTGGAAGCGGTGCGGGATTGATCTTTGCCGGTGGTGGAATAGGACTCATTTATAAATTCTTAGGGGATGGATTAAAACTGTTCCCAACTGAAATTGAAACTCCGATAAAAGGATTTGATGGAGCAGCTATTGGTATGGATGTTTTACCTGCTCTTCTTGGCGTTGGCTTTATTATTGGACCAAAAATTTCTGCATATATGCTTGCCGGTGCAATATTGGCATGGCTTGCTTTTATCCCCATGATTACTTTCATTGGAAGTGATTTGACATCAGCTGTATTGCCAGCAGCAGACTTAATCAAAGACTTAGGTTACTGGGGAATCTGGTCTAATTATATCCGCTACATAGGTGCCGGAGCCGTTGCAGCCGGTGGTATTATCAGTATGATTAAATCTCTGCCTGTTATGATTTCATCCTTCAGAGATGCAGTAAAAGGTTTTGGAATAAAAGCTTCAGGTGAAATTGAAAGAACTGATAAAGACCTGAATGGTAAATATGTAACTATTGCAACCATTGTTATTATCGTGTTAATGGGCATACTACCTGTTATCCCCGTTGGAATAATGGGCGCTATATTGATTGCAATATTCGGTTTCTTATTCGTAACCGTTTCTTCAAGAATCGTTGGTCTTCTTGGAAGTTCTTCCAACCCTGTTTCAGGTATGACAATTGCAACATTATTATTCACTACCATCATTATGAAAGCCACTGGAGCCAGCGGCAAACCCGGAATGATTGCCGTTCTTTGCGTAGGCGCAGTAATCTGTACAGCAGCAGCAATTGCTGGTGATGCTTCACAAGACTTAAAAACAGGTTATCTTGTAGGAGCAACTCCATGGAAACAACAACTTGGTGAAATCATAGGTGTAGCTGCTTCTGCAGTAGCAATCGGATTCATCATGATTCTATTAAACAATGCCTACACCTTTGGTTCTAAAGAATTGGGAGCACCTCAGGCAACTCTTATGAAACTTGTTATTGAAGGTATTATGGATGGAAACTTGCCTTGGAATCTTGTATTTATCGGTGTTTCTTCTTCATTGATATTTGAAGTATTAGGCATTTCTTCTCTACCAGTTGCTATCGGCATCTACCTTCCAATTCATTTATCCACTCCAATCATGGTTGGTGGACTTGTAAAAGGTGCGCTTGATCTCTTGGTTAAAAATAACGAAGAAAATAAAGCTAAAACTGAAAATGGTATATTGTACAGCTCCGGCTTAATTGCAGGGGAAGGATTAATGGGAATAATACTGGCAGGATTTGCTGCAGCCAATGTAGATCTTGCAGTTGGAAATTACCCATTAGGACAATTAGGTGCTCTCATCCTCTTCTGCTTAGTCATACTATCATTGATATACTATGTATTCTTTAAGAAAACAGAAGAGAAAACTGTGAAAAAATAATATTTATTTCATAATGCAAAGAAGGAATCTTAAAGAATAGATTGTCTTAAGATTCCTTCTTTAATGTTATAATTAAGTTAGTTACTGTAAAAAGGAAGGTAAAATGATGAAAAACGACAGAAATGTACTGGAAATGATCCCTGTACGAAATGAAAAAATACTATGGGAAGTCAAAGAGGATAAGGTACTCTTAACCATTAACAGAGATCGAACTTTTGATCGTTTGATGAACAAGTTATTTAAAACCCCTCTGAAGACTACTGTAGAATTGGAAGAGTTTGGTTCATTTATATGGCAAAAATGTGACGGAACCAATACGATAGGTGATCTCTCAAACCTTTTAGAAGAGAATTTCGGCGAAAAGGCTCATCCCGTTTTAGAAAGACTGCTCATATATATGAAAAGTTTGCGTGAGAATAATTTTATCCATCTGAAATAGGAGGCTAATTATGAAGTATGTATTATATATCCTTTCCATCACTGTTATTACAATGGTTCTCATGTATATAGGGATCATAAAAGAAAAAAATCTCCCTATAGAACTGGCTAACAGGCTTTACAAAAAATGCGCAAGAAAAGTCATTAAATATTTAGAAAAAAATGAATCAATCACTATCCCTGAAATCCGAAATCTAATAAAAAACGAAACTGTTTCCGTCATTTGGAGCAAAAAAAGATTAGGCATTACGGATTTAAACAGTTTCGTAAGACATCTGATTGATTATTTACTCAAAGAAGAAAAAATCGAGCGTATCAGTGGTAAAGTCAATTCTTTCAGGCTAAAGAAATAACTGTTCTTATGTCCATAAGTCTTTAGCCATCTCCTCTATTTCCCGCTTTCTCTTCTCTGTCTCCTGATCATCTATGCGTATTTCAAGAACTGTTCCCTCTTTCGCACCCTCAGGGATAAGTTCTTTCGGCATATCAATAACCTTGCCGTTTTCTAATTCTACAACAGCAAATCCATTTTCAAACCTGTCAATCGTAATAAACATAATTCACCTCTAATACTCCTTTTCATAGACTAGATTTCCTTTTCCGTCTGCTGAAAAAATAATCGTACCACTTTGATCTGTTCTTAAGATTTCTATATTTCCTTGCTGCAACTTAGTGATTGTTTCTTCATGAGGATGACCATACTTATTGTCTTTCCCTGCGGAAATCACAGCATAACGTGGATGAACAGCTTCCAAAAATTCATCTGATGTAGAACTATGGCTGCCATGATGACCGACTTTTAGAACATCCGATTCAAGTTCTTGGTAGGTAAGCTCCAAGATCTCCTCTTCCGATGTTTTTTCTGCATCCCCCATAAACATAAAAGAATTACTTCCAAAAACTAAGCGAATGACAATAGAATAATCGTTGAGTTCTGTATATTCTTCGCTGTTAGGCGCAAGTATCATCCACTCTGCATCTCCCAAAGTATAGGAATCTCCAACTTTAGGAGTGGTAACTTTAAGATTTTTATTTTTAACAGCCATGATGACATCTTTAAAGGTTTTAGTAGTACTTGTCACCTTCGGCATAAAAATCTGCTCTATATCAAAATTGTTAATAACTGCATCCATTCCTCCTATATGGTCTTCATGGGGATGGGTTCCTATCAAATATTGCAATTTGTCAACATGATGTTCTGTAAGATAATTTACAACCAAGTCACTGTCATTATTATTGCCTGCATCAATGAGCATATACTGATTATTTTGCTCAATAAGTATGGCATCTGCTTGCCCGACATCTATAAAATGAACCTTTAGGTTCCCACTTGGTTCTTTCTCATTTTCCGTTTCAATTTCTATCGAGCACCCTGTAACAATAAAAATGAGAAGACTCATAAGTGCTACAAAGCTTATGAATGCTCTAAAACGCTGTCTGTTCATAGTCTCTTTCCTGGCCTTTCTTAATTGTCGTATTTATAAATATATTTTAGTCATAGATTTATTGCATGATCAACTTAAAATTCCTGAAAACATAATAGATTTTTAATTTATTTTATCATACCTTTTATGAATTTCCTAACAAAAACTGCATTTATCTAATAGAATATATCACTGTTCTACATAGCAGTATGAATTTTTTAAAGATATTTTCATTAGCATTTTATCATGCTTATTGACATATTATAGTAAAAACTCATTTAAGGAGGAATGCCATGACTCTTGAGCCTTTTGTAGATCCCCTTCCACTTACAAGAACTTTACAGCCAAAGGAACGATTCAAATGTTTTACTTATTATGAAGTTACAATGAAAGAGTTTTTGCATAATTTCCACTCGAATCTTCCCAATACGAGAGTATGGGGGTATGAAGGAGAAATTCCCGGCCCTACAATTGAGGTAACTCAAGGCGAATGTGTCCATATAAAATGGATAAACGATCTGCCTGATAGACATTTGCTACCAATTGACCATACTATTCATGGCTCAGGTGAAGATATGCCTAATGTCCGTACAGTCGTTCATCTCCACGGAGCTGAAGTAGAACCTGAAAGTGACGGCCATCCGGAAGCCTAGTTTTCAAGAGATTTTGCACAATGTGGTCCTCGTTTTGCACATACGGTTTATAAATACTCTAATAATCAGAAACCGGCTACACTCTGGTACCATGACCATGCCCTGGGAATTACTCGTTTAAATGTTTATGCTGGCCTTGCAGGAATGTATATTATCCGTAACGAACAGGAGGATTCTCTTGGCCTTCCTTCAGGCAAATATGAAATTCCTTTAATCATTCAAGATAAGTCTTTTAATGAGGATGGTTCTCTTTTCTATCCCAGAACAGTAGATAATCCTCCTCCCGAATTTCCCAATCCTTCGATTATTCCAGGTTTTGTAGGAGATTTCATTGTTGTAAATGGAAAGATATGGCCTTACCTGGAAGTTGAACAAAGAAAATATCGCTTCCGTATTTTAAATGCCTCTAATCAAAGGTTTTATCGCATGAGACTAGACTCCGGCCAACCCTTTGTACAGATAGGTTCCGATGGAGGATTATTGCAAAGACCGGTTACTGTGGATGAAATCACTATAGCACCGGCAGAGCGGGTGGATGTAATCATTGATTTTAGTGAGCAACCCGTTGGTTCAAACATTATATTAACAAATACAGCGCGTACTCCTTTTGATTTCGGTGCTCCTCCTGACCCTAATACAACAGGATTAATCATGCAGTTTAGAGTTATTTCCAGAGAAGGCACGGATGAAAGTCAAGTGCCAAAATTCCTGACTACTGTAAAAAGATTCAATGAATCTGAAGCAAAAAGAACAAGAGATATCACTCTGGATGTCACTCAGGATCGATATGGAAGACTTATGTTCATGTTAAATGATCACATGTATATAGATAAAATTACGGAAAATCCGATGCTTGGAGATATAGAAATCTGGAGGATTATAAATTCAGGAATCGCTGTACATCCCATTCATATTCACCTTGTTCAATTTCAAATTCTGGACCGTATTCCATTTGATGTAGAAGCATATAATCTGAAAGGTCAGATACGTTTTACAGGTGATCCTGAACCTCCCCTTCCCGGCGAACAAGGATGGAAGGATACCGTTCAGGCCTTTCCAGGCTTCGTCACCCGAGTCATTATGCGTTTTGCTCCCTATATAGGACGATATGTATATCACTGCCATATTTTAGAGCATGAAGATTATGACATGATGCGCCAATTTGAGGTAATTCCAAGAAGATTAACTCTCTGCGGCAACGATAAATGTCTGGAGTGCTCACAAAGTTGCAGATGTATATGTGAATAAACAAGCAAAAACACCAGTCATATTTCGTGACTGGTGTTCTTTCAATAGTATTCCTATCCTATAACATAACTGTTTATAAGATCATACACCTTAAGAAGAAGATTATCCATATTTTTGCCTTTGAAAAATTTAAGCTCTATACTGATTCCACCGGACAGTACCAGCTTTATTTCTGAATCCAAGTCAAATGTTCCTGCCGTTTCAACCGCATAAGTAACGATATTTTTATAAGGTATTGAATAATATTCTATTTTCTTTCCAGTGATTCCTTGTTTATCAGCAATTAAAATACGTTTGTCAGTAAACACTGCAACATCTCTTACAGTTTTTACTGCAAAATGCACTACTTCATTTTTGGAGATGAATGGCTCAAGGCTTGGAGAAAGAGGTACTTCTTCGTAAAAATTAAAGACTTTGTTTAAGCTTACATCCGCCACATTATAACCTCCTATACATTATATTAAAATTTAACTGTTCACTACTATTCTTCCCAGCTTACAATGTCTTCAATACTTTTTCTTTTTTTCTCCGGCTTGCTGTCTTCTTTTGGATATCCCATGGGTAAAAGGGCAACTACTTCTAAGTGGTCTGGTAGTCCTAATATTTCATGGCACTTTTGCGCATCAAAAGCACATACCCAACAGGTACCAAGTCCTAAATCAGCGGCAGCTAAAGTCATATGGTCAACCGCTATAGCAACATCTATATCACAATGGTCTTTACCATCTTTTCTTTTCCATGATTGAGAATGATCCCCACAAGCAACAATTACAACCGGTGCACTTTGAAACCATGGACGTGGATAAGTTTCTGCTACTTTACTTCTTAACTGCTGATCTGTAATCACAATAAAATGCCAGGGTTGATAATTTACCGCAGAAGGAGCAACTCTCGCAGCTTCCAATACTTGAAGAATTTTTTCTTTTTCTACCTCTTGTTCTTTGAAATTTCTAACAGAATATCTTTCCTTTGCAAGATCCAAAAAACTCATTGCTCATTCCTCCTTATACATTTAATAAATCAATTTAATATAAATATTTTTCTATAAGACTATAAAGTACGTCCAATTCAAAAGGCTTGGATATATAATCATCCATACCTGCTTCAATACATTTTTGTCTATCCTCATGAGATGCAAATGCCGTCATGGCAATAATAGGGATATGATCGTCTCGATCACGCTGTTCCCTAATCATTCTTGTTACTTCAAATCCATCAAGTTCAGGCAATTGAATGTCCATCAGAATTAAATTAACCCGAGTATTCTTCAAAATACTTATTGCTTCTTTTCCATTGTAGGCAGGGATATAATGATATCCTTTTCTTTTAATAATGCTTTCCATGATTTCTTGATTAATTATATTATCTTCAACGCCTAAAATTGTTTTAGCTGAGATACATTGATTACTTGTTTCTGTTAATAAAATCTTATCTGACTCTAAATTTGATATCTCTGATATTTTATTAATGATTGGATTGAATTTATCTATGGATTTTTTAAGCATACTAACATATCTGCTTTGCTCATGGTCAAGAGGTGTTGTTTTAAAAAGCTCTATTATTCCTACTATGCCGCTGATCAGATTTCTTATTTCATGGCTCATATGGGATAAAAACTGATAAGAATCAAACTTTCTTTCTTCCAAGATATCTTTATAGATTCCAACAGCTCCATTAAACATTCCATTGCGATCATAAACTGGAGACAAGGAAACAAAGACATCCGTTTTCGTTCCATCTTTATGCAGACTTGCTGTTGTAAAATCTTTGATGATCTCTCCCGATCTTACCAAATCCATTTGATTATAAAACTCAGAAAGTTGATCTTCCGCTATTAAAACTTCTATGCTCCTGCCAATAATCTCATTTGCTTTATACCCGAATCTTTTTTCAGCCCCTTTACTCCACAGAGAGATCTCACAATTCTTTGTCAGTCCAATAAAGTCCTCATCAAAAACATCTAAAGATGTAAAAAACATCATAGCTTCATTTATAGGAATATGGGAAATATTTTTCAAATTTTCATTCATATATATCCATCCTTCATTTTATCGTTTGTTGTGCTGTTATTGATCACTGTAATGAATGATCTTATAGTTAGATCTTTAAAAGTATGTTCATTGCTGCGTATTTTTCAAAATAAAAAATCTGGTTATGCCCGTATCCATGTTTATAGCCATTCATAATATCCTGTATTTTATAAAGAAGCCCTAGTTTTTCACATTCTTTCTTAAGTAAATTCCATAATTCCTGAGCTTTTGGAGAGGAACATTCATAAGCATTTCATACATGCTTATATACTTCTGTTTCATCATCGAAAAATACTCATAAAGCTTTTTTGATCATATTATGATTAGTTCCAAACCAGGAATTATTGGAAGAATATTCGGAAATCATGGTCTTCGCCTTCACAAATCCCATATAGGATAAACCTTCTTTTCAACAAGTTTCGTATGATTTGATATGTAATTGGGGACTATGGACTAAAAGATTGCTCAAATGAGATTACTTTTTATTATACATTATACGAATATAATATCAAATTAAATTTAAATAACATACGTAGAAATCGCTATTTCTTTTTCTCCTATTGCGTTTTTATTAAAAAATAAAAAATGCGAGCTTCTGCTCACTGCTGAAACTCGCTTAAGTCAATATTACTGATGATTCCTTTTTGGAATTTTAACTTCAAAATTTTTTTAACGCTTTCATTAATCCGTTCTTCTGAAAACTCTCCTCTTTGCACTGCATTCATTAAGGCCTCAACAGATCCTTGTAAACTTGAAGGACATAATAATATATCTGCTCCGGCTTTCACTGCATAAACAGCTGCAGTGGAGGAATCATAATGATCCGCTATCGCCTGCATATTGAGAGCATCGGTGATAACAATGCCTTCAAAATTCAGCTCGTTCTTCAGAATATCTGTAACGATTTTATAGGAAAAGGTGGCAGGAACATCCTCTATATCCGGCACGATAAGATGTCCAATCATAACCATATCTGCTCCTGCATCAATACCTGCTTTGAACGGCAAAAACTCTTCTTTACGAAGCTGATCAAGAGATTTCGTTACATAAGCCGCACCATAATGGGAATCCACCTTTGTATCTCCATGCCCGGGAAAATGCTTTAAGGAGCAAATGATGTCTTGATCTCTAAACCCCTGTACTGCGGCCGATATCAACTCCGCAGCCTGTTCAAAGTTATCACTATAAGCACGATCACCTATGACTGTATTCTCGGGATTGGACCATACATCTGCCACTGGAGCGAAGGCTGTATTAAATCCATATTTTTTGATTGAACCGGCAATCAATACAGCATTCTCATAGGCCTTCTTCTTCCCCATATTTTTATACGTTAACATAGCATCTAAAGAATAGGGATGAAGTGTTTCCATGACTCTGGCAACCCGCCCGCCTTCTTCATCACTGGCGACAAATAGAGGAATATTAGCATAAGACTGTATCCCTTGGATCATGCTGATGACTTGCTCTTCACTGCTTAGGTTTCCCTTTTGGAAAAGCACTCCTCCGACAGGATATTCTGTTAATGCGTTTTTGACAATATCTCCTGCTGCCGTTGTATTACTCACTCCAGTCAAAGAATCTAGAAAAACTATAGACATTTGACATACTTTTTGATGCAAGTCCATTTGATTCAGGATTTCATTTACCAGAATGT
This sequence comes from Defluviitalea raffinosedens, assembly GCF_016908775.1. Classification (NCBI taxonomy): domain Bacteria; kingdom Bacillati; phylum Bacillota; class Clostridia; order Lachnospirales; family Defluviitaleaceae; genus Defluviitalea; species Defluviitalea raffinosedens. The sequence continues at coordinate 234,754 of NZ_JAFBEP010000002.1, forward strand.
CTTCACTTTCATTTTCTTCACCAGCGTCCTCATCCGTAGATTCGCCGCTGTTTTCCTTGGCTGTTTCATTTTCCTGAGGTAATTTACTGTCATCCCTATCACTATTATTCATTTCATCATCTGTTTGTTCAGAAACTTGATCCATATTCTGGTCGTGTCCCACTCTTTCATCAAAAAAGTTTAATTTTACTACTATTATAACGCTTAAGAGAAAAGCTATAATGATCAAACCATTAACAGTAACTCGCTTCCATGTTGCCGTTTTTTCATTTCTTTTCATCTTATTGCTTTCCTTTACATATAAAATTTTGAAAACATTAAGATCTATTCCTTTGATTATTTTAACCCCAAAACTCTGATATTCCCTTCTTAATTTTTTCAATATATCTCAAATTTATACTATTTAATATTATTGCTGTTTATAATCAATTCCTGCTTTAGCTGCCTGACTCATCTGATATTTTCTTTCGATGTAATAGATGCGATTCCCTTTACGAAAATGGGCTCCTGTTTGCTTGAAATGAAAAGGTACACCAAACTCCATACATTGAGCTCTGGTAGAGAGTATCCAATCGTAATCGCATACCCTTGCGTCTTTACCAGATTCACCGCCACAGATCACATTTTCTATTTTGCTATGATATTTGGCCAAATATTTTCTGATGTCAATAGCCTCCAGCATTGGCTCATGAATAATGGACTGATGTTTAACAGGTAATTCCAAAAAAACAGGCAACCTTTGATCCGTCATTTCTTGGTTTTCACAGGTACAGCAAATGTGAACATTTTCATAGCCCTCTCCCCAGTCGGAGGGCAAATTTTTATAAAAACGGTCAGGTCTTTTGGTTACAATGAAAAAATTAAGATCTGAACGCAGTTTAATATACCGCCAGGCATCTGTACGCCACTCATCTGCTATTGGATGAAAAAAATCAGATGTAAAACAAGTGTATACGAACTCCCCATCAGCTTTAAGTTTATATTCGCCCTTGCGGTTTTTCTGAACAGGAAGATCGAATGATGAAGTCTTTTGAACTACTGAAGCATCTTTATCAAACTCTGCATCCCGCCTGTATACATAACAATGCGCACATCCCGGGCTAATTTTCGTACATCCATGCCATGGATTCCAGGTAGGCATTTAAAACTCCTCCTTATATAAACTTAAACTTGAAATTAAACTTAAACTTGAAATTACAGTTTCAGTTCCATATGTTCATAACGGGATGCCAGACCCTTGGAAGGTGCTTAACATAATTCTTCTTAATTATTAGGGTTTAAGGGCTTCTTAAAGGTTTCTATTTGTTCTTTGGCCTCCGAAGATATTGAATCCGCTAACCGATTATGATTCATAGATTGCGAAGTCAAATAGCTTTGTATATGATTTTTATTCGTATTTTCTATCTCATATTTTAATTCACTGGCAGATAACAAGCTGCTTCCGGTACCTCTTACGATCACTTGCTGCAAGCCGTCTGATGTGGCTACTATAATATGATATTTTTTACTGTGGTCATAAGAAAATTTTTCAATATACTGGTCTGCGGTCTGGGCTTCCTTTGTATATACGACATGAATATTATGATAATCAATCATTTCTTCTGTATGCCCTTTGACCCTATAGGCATCAAAAACAACAATAACTTCACATTTTTTAGTTGCTTTATAATTGCACATTATATCTAAAAGTTTGACTCTTGCACTGTCCATGTCGTCCTCAGCTAATTCTTTAAGTTCAGGCCAAGCATGAATAATGTTGTAACCGTCCACTAGAAGATACGTTCCTTGCTTTGACTCTTTAGGTTTAGGCTTGTCTTCAATTTTAGAACGCATTGCTTCATAATAACGTTCCACGGAGGATTTTGATTTTTTCCAGGTGGATTTCTTTCCTTGATTGGACACGGTTTGTCCTAAAATCTGATCAATTTCCTCTAAGCTAATCCATTCCCTGTCTGAAAAGGTTTGGCTTTGAACTTCTTCTTTGAAGTTTTCCTTTTTGGACTTAAGATAGCTTTCAATATGCATATAATCTTTTACTTTATCCCAGCTGACATAAAAACCTGCCCCGTAGGAGCAAAAGATGGAGCCTGTAGGATTCTCTGTATCTGCTTCAGAATCATAGCCTATTCGCTGTATAACTTCTTCTGCATTATGACAAAGCTCATAGCCCTTTAAGGTACAGTATAATCTTCCAAAGCCCTTCGTGTAAGACATCAACTCTTTATGATAATTTCTCATGGTGACTACAGGAGCACTGCCTACCAAAGTGGTCATTTCACCATCAGTCTGGAGGATCTCGCTGGTTCCATACATCTTTTCAATATCCATCATGGCTCGTCCCACCATTTCTCTGGGAACTTCCATCTGAAAACTATAATAGGGTTCAAGCAATATGGAATTGGCTTCTTTTAATCCCTGACGTACAGCGCGATAAGTAGCCTCTCTGAAATCTCCACCCTCTGTATGTTTATTATGGGCGCGACCGGATACCAGCGTTATTTTCATATCCGTAATTGCCGAACCAGTTAACACCCCTTTGTGAATCTTTTCTTCTAAATGGCTTAAAATAAGGCGCTGCCAGTTTCTTGCTAAAAGGTCTTCGCTGCAGTTTGTTGCAAACTGAAGTCCACTGCCCCGTTCTCCGGGTTCCAGTAATAAATGAACCTCTGCATAGTGCCTTAGGGGTTCAAAATGCCCAACCCCTTCAACCGTATTGGTAATGGTTTCTTTATAAACTATATGACCGTCATCAAAGGTCACGTCCAAATTAAAGCGATCTTTAATAAGACTTTGAAGGATTTCGATCTGGACCTCTCCCATAATTTGTGCCTGGATCTCTTGCAGCGTTTCATCCCATACAATATGCAGTTCCGGGTGTTCTTCTTCTATTTCTCTAAGTTTCGGCATAACTTCCCTTGGAGAATAACCATCGGGTAATTTGATCTGATAAGATAATACTGGTTCAAGAATCGGTTTGCTAAAATTTTGTTCAATCCCTAATCCTTCACCGGGTTTCGTTTGCGTAAGTCCTGTTACAGCACAAACTGTCCCGGCAGAGATTTCTCCTACTGCCTCAAAATTTTTGCCTGAATAAATACGAATTTGATTGATTTTTTCTTCCCATCCGTTTCCTGATAAAACGTCTCTTACTTTTAATTTCCCTCCAGTAAGCTTCATATGAGTTAGCCTATTGCCCTGCTCATCTCTCGTGATTTTAAAGATTCTGGCCCCAAATTCTTCCGGATAAGAAGGCCCTATGGTATACTGAATCAATTTTTCCATAAAATACTCTATACCTTCCAATTTCAATGCAGAGCCAAAAAAGCAAGGAAAGATCTTCCGCGCTTTAATTTCTTCTTTAATTTGTTCTTCAGTGACATGCCCGGTTTCTAAAAACTTTTCCAATAAACGCTCATCCGTCATGGCCACTTCTTCATAAAACTCATTCCCATTATCTTTCTCAAAAGATATACAGGCATCGCTTAACTGACTTTTAATAGATTTCATCAACTTCTCTTTATCCGTTCCTGGCTGATCCATTTTATTAATAAACAAGAACACCGGAATCTGATACATTTTTAAAAGGCGCCAGAGGGTCTTGGTGTGACTTTGGACCCCATCGGCACCACTAATCACTAATATGGCATAATCCAAAACCTGAAGGGTGCGCTCCATTTCCATGGAAAAATCTACATGGCCCGGTGTGTCCAACAGGGTAATTTGAGTGGAATGGATATCGAATACCGCTTGTTTGGAAAAAATGGTAATCCCCCTGGCTTTTTCAAGAGCCTCTGTATCTAAATAAGCATTTTGGTTGTCCACTCTTCCCATCTTTCCAATTTTACCGCTTAAATATAGCAGGCTTTCCGATAATGTTGTTTTCCCCGCATCTACATTGGCTAGTATGCCAATTACCAATTTCTGTCTCATAGATTTCAAATCCTTTATTTCTAAATGTATTCATCATCTTATATTTATAAGTAAAGTTTTTAACCTTAAAATTTAATTTCATCCAGTAATAGTATGATACCAGTAAAATTATTATTTTTCAATTTTATTCATCTGGTATTTATTCTTTTGCATTAACAAATGCAGAGATTTTCTATCATATTTGAATGAATTATTTTAATAACTGCAAAAGAACAATCTAACTTAATTTCATTTAATTTTCAATAATCCTTCTAATCATCTCTGATCACTTTTACACTGTATTGTACAGCAAAAGCCTGTGCTATGGTGTTAGATAGCAAATCTAAATACAGACTTTTTTAATCTTAAACATTTAATTCCATCTGCTATGCTTCTAACGGCTTCCATGGCATCTCTTTTACTTTCTCTTTTCCCTCTACAGATAGACGCCAGACATATACATAGGCCTTGATAACTTCTTTCGTATTTTCCAAATATATTTTTTCTATAACTCTGTTATACAGTACCCCTTCATCTTCCAATTCATCCAAGTTAGCCAGTACTTCTCCATCTACGCTGTACACTTCTCCCAATATCTTTTCTTCTTGCTTTGGCAGGATGCCTGGATAATCTTCAATATGATACATCTCATAATCATTAAGGATTCCTTTTCCTAAATATCGAACATTTTCATTATTGCTTAAATAATGATGATTACAATATCCCTGCATAAGCGTTCCATAGACAAATACATTGCATTTTTTCATATCTTAACTCCTTTAGCACAGAATCCTTTTCTAATGCCTCTAAATTCAGTAATCAATTCTTTTCTTATATCCATTTTATCATCATGATATATAAAACAACCCAAAAACTATATTTATATCCTCAAATATTAATGAGAGGTGTAATTTTTTGTCGAATTTTTGTAACATGTCCGAATACTGTTCATATACTAATAACAAAGGAGGTGAAAAAGATGAGAATAAAAAATGCAAATAATGTAGCAGGAGCAGGAAGAAACAGATGCAATGGTAATGGGAATGGCAATAACAGCGCTGTACTGCCGGCAAATATTAAAGACGTATTGAGATTCCTCAATGAAGACGATGTAAAAATCGTATTAAAATCTGGAAAATGTGAAGAAGTCGAAGTACTTGGTGTAAACGGAAACTTACTGGCAGCAGAATATGAAGATGACATCAAATTCGTTGACATCGATTGCATCTGTGAAGTCATTGCTGATCCTGAAGATGTCATCGAAGGATTATTCAAACAACATCGTTGTAACTGTTAATCTTTGTCCATCATAAAGGACGGTTCTTTAAAAACCGTCCTTTATGCTTTAAAATTGAATTTTATTGCCTATATCTGTGCAATTTGTTATGTGCAGGCAGTAAAAATACTCCTAAATATGAACATAAAAATCAATCTTTAATCCCCACTGCAAGTATGGATATAATTGCAAGAATCCCTAATAACCCTGTCGTAATAAAACCAGTCATAAGCCCGAATTTATCCCCTATAACCCCAAGCAAAACCGGCCCCAAGATCATACCCACACCATATATTGCCTGATAAAATCCCATGGTGGTAGTCCTAAGGTTTGGTTCTACATTTCTTATCACCAGTCCCATTAGCATAGGAAAAGTCATCGCTCTTCCTATGCCGCTGATGATCTGCACCAAGTAAAGCAAATATAAATTAGGAACAAAGGGAGTAAGAATACATAAAACTGTGTTTAATCCGAACCCAATAAGTAATGTGTTTTTACTTCCAAAATATTTTACAAATACGATCCCTGCCAACGCTGAAAATAATATTTGGGGAAGATTAAAAAACGTAGTTAAAAGCCCCAATTCAAACGAATTGGCTCCTAACTTAGAAGCCACGATTGGCGTAAATCCAAAAATCGTCGCAAAAGTTATAAATTGAGACAATATCCCTAAAAAGCAAATATGTAATATATCTATATTCTTTACAATGATAAGCAGATCAGATACTTTAAAGGGCTTTCTATCGATGGCATCTTCTTTTGGTATAAAAAAACTTAGAAGAAATCCCATAAGGCCTACAATGGTACTCAGCAAAAATATGTGCCTCACGCCTAAGTAAAGGGAAAGAATACCTGCCAACAAAACTGCAGTAAATTGTCCGATCATATTTGCTGAGTTAATGATTCCTATAGCCTTAGTGGATTCCGAAGGCTTATAATACCCAGAAAACATTACCGTAAAATTTACCCAAGTTGCTGCAGCTACCCCCGCCAGAAATCTTCCCCCTAAAAGAGTATAGGGACTTGGTAATATAAAAACTATAAGTGCACTAAAAATTGCTGTAAAAAGACCTAATACAACAAATATCTTTCTTTTATTAAATACATCTGATACGATTCCTAAAGGTATTCTTAAAATAGTCTGACTAAGTCCATAGGCTCCGGTGATCATGCCTATCATTCTATATGAAGCCCCCATATCTTCTGCAAAACTAGACAACTGGGGGACATACGCATATAATGAAAACCAAAATAAACCTGTTACAATGCAAAAGAGCACCTTTTTATTAGACATAATACATCTCCTAATATAATATTTTGGTAATTTATCTTGAATGTTTTGATTTATCTCTATTATATAATAAATTACCTTTATCAGGAGAGTAAATCGATAAATTTCGCAATTTTTTTCAAAAGTTTATCTTCTACAGCTAATACACAAAATCTTGGAAGATTTATTAAAACCTTTGATTTCTAAGACAGAAAGCAGCTGATTTTATATCCTTTTTCCCTAGAATTGCAGATACGACTGCTATTCCATCTATATTAGTATCTTTTAATAAAGATACATTATCTTCATTGATCCCTCCGATGGCAACGACAGGTATGGCTACACTCTGCTTTATTTCTTTTAGCAAATCTACAGAGACATCTCGTGCGTCTTGTTTCGTGCTGGTGGGAAATACTGCTCCCACCCCTATATAATCTGCTCCATCCTTTTCTGCCTTTTTGGCTTCCTCAAGAGTAGATGCAGAAACACCTACAATTTTATTTTCACCTATGATTTTCCTTGCAATTACACAGGGTATATCCCTTTGCCCTAAATGAACCCCTTCGGCATCTACTGCCAGGGCAATATCCAGTCGATCATTGATAATCAGAGGTATATTATATTGGCTGGTTATTCGCTTTATCCTAAGGGCCATATTATAAAATTCCAAAGAAGTTATATCTTTTTCTCTAAGCTGAACCAGCGTAACACCTCCTTGTATAGCCTCTTCTACTGCAGATTCTAAGTTTCTTCCTGCTAATATATCCCGGTCTGTGACAAGATAAAGTTTATAATCAACATTATTCTTCATCAATTTTCCCCCAATTCAATATTTCTTCCTCCGATAAATGATATATAGCATCCATGATTTTACTTTTCAGACTTCCACTTCCCTCGTATGGATCCAATCGGTTATAGGCTATTTCGCCTGCTATTCCCATGGTTGCAACCCCTGCAAGAGCCCCATAAAGATCATTGCTTCCTGCACCCAGATAAGAACCAATAAGAGAAGTGCACATACAGCCTGTACCTGTAATTCTTGACAGCATTTCATGTCCATTCTTAACTGAGTATAAAGTTTCTCCGTCCGTTATAATATCCGTTTTTCCAGTAATCGCAACAACTGTATGAAAGCTATTGGCAAAATCCCTGGCAAATGATTTTATACTGGACGAAACATTTTCACCGGTTGAAAAGTTTTCTGAGCTATCAACGCCCTTGGTTTGAGCATTGATGCCATATAAAGCCTTTATCTCCGATAAATTGCCCCTTACAACTGCTATTTTTATTTTACTCATAATTTCTTTCGCAATCTTTGTTCTGTAAGGTGTTGCTCCCACCCCAACAGGATCTAATACAACGGGAATATTAAATTCATTAGCTTTTTTTCCTGCTTCAATCATAGATTCCACCGTTCTGCTGTTTAGCGTTCCTATATTAATGACTAAGGAATCGGACAGTATAACCATATCCCTGACTTCATTTATGTCATCTGCCATAACAGGAGAAGCACCAATCGCCAGAGTAATATTGGCACAGTCATTGACTGTCACATAGTTTGTGATATGGTGTACTAAGGGTCTTAAATTTCTTACATTCTGTAATGCTCTTGAGATTTTATAATATATCTCCATCTTCAAGCCCACCTTTTTTGTATAATTCATAAAAATGATGGGTAGGTCCAACGCCCTTCCCGATGTCTAAAGCATGTTCTATTGCAATGGTGATATATCTTTTTGCACGATTCACGGCTTCTTTTATACTGTATCCCAGAGCTAAATTGGAAGCTATGGCAGAGGATAGGGTACACCCTGTTCCATGAGTATTTTTAGTGTCAATTCGCTCAGAGTAGAATCGTGTAATATCTTTTCCATCATAAAGCACATCCACAGCTTCTCCACTCATATGCCCACCTTTTAAAAGTACATTCTTCGCTCCTAATTTATATAGCTCCTGTGCTGCCTTTTCCATATCTTCAACAGTTTTGATGGCAATAGGTTTTGATGTTACTGTACGTATTATTTCTTCTGCTTCAGGGACATTGGGTGTAATAACAGACGCTCTTGGAATAAGTTCTTCGATTAAACTTTTCTTTGCTTCCGGCTTTAATAAAGAATATCCACTCTTTGAAATCATTACAGGATCTAAAACAATATTTACTGGATGATATTTTCCTATTTGACTTGCTATAATATGAATCGTCGAAGGTTGCGATACCATTCCAATCTTGACTGCATCCACTTGTATATCTGTAAAAATAGCATCTATTTGTGCTTTTATAATGGCCTCATCCAAATCCCGTACGTCAAAAACGCCTTGGGTATTCTGAGCAGTTATGGCTGTGATCACGCTCATACCATATACCCCATGGGCGCTAAAAGTTTTTAGATCTGCCTGTATTCCTGCTCCACCAGAACAATCCGAACCTGCTATAGTTAATACTTTTTTCATGATTGCTCTCCCCCTACAATTGTTTTTTGATATCCATCACTTTAGTAAAATCTAACATTTTAATAATGGCATAAGATATTATGCTTCCCCCGGTGGTGCTTATTAAGAATGGAGAGATATAAAAGAATGCTGTAACATCATTGCCTAATATCAATTTAGCAATAGGATAAGCCAATAACCCTCCAAGGATTCCTGTGCCAAGTATTTCTCCTGCAACTGCGAAAGCAGGCTTATTGGTCTTCTTGTATAAAATCCCTGCAAGAAATGCGCCTACCATGCTGCCTGGAAAGGCTAAAAGTGTCCCCGTACCTAAAAGATTTCTTAACAGAGAAATACCAAATGCTACTGCTGCACCATATCCTGGACCAAGAGCCACTGCTGTCAGAACGTTGATAGTATGTTGAACCGGAAAGCATTTTGATGCACCTATAGGAATATAAATAATATTCCCTGCGATTACCCCTATAGCAATAAATAAAGCAGACAAAGTAATCTTTTTCGTTTTCATTTTGATCCTCCTTATATCTCTATTTATTTCTATACATAAAAAAACACAAGCCGCAGGACTTGTGTTTTATGATTTTTGAAGTATGTAAAAATCCAGAAAATGTGATTTTACATCATACAATAAAATCAACAACACTTCCTACGCTGGAATTACCCAGATCAGGTTCATAGGGTCAAAGAATTACGGTTCTTACTCTCAGCCGGCCAAATCCGACTCCCCTGTGCAAAGGATTTTTAAGTTGTTTAATGAAATAATAACATAATTCACTAATAAATTGCAATACTATTCTGCTTTAATACTGGCTAATAGCTGTGTCTTAAGTGTTATATAATTAGCTTTTTCATAAAATCCAGAGTTTACAGTAATCATATTTCATCAATACTAATCTTTATCTGATGCTTCGGTTTGATCCTATATGGTCTGAATATTAAGGTGTACTTTTAGCGTGTGATGCATTTTTCTTAACCATCTCTATGAAACCTTCTGGATTAATGATTTTGCCCCCCTGAAAATCATATCCACTATCCAATAAATATTTAACAGCTTCCTCCTTGGTTAAATCAGGATCCACTTGAAGTCCTAAGGCGATTGTTCCAACTACATATGGTACAGCCCAGCTTAAACCACCATTTGTCCAATAAGCATATTTATTTTTTATGCTTTTATGACCATCTGCAGTTGTCCTTGCACCGGTTGGCACTCCAAAACTATCGTTCTCAATAAAACCCTTTGCCCATTGTGCTGTTTCGTAATTTCTATAATCATCTTTATCTTTATAAGGCTTGATCAATAAAGGAAGGTAATTAAATGTAGTCACATTTATGACCATAATATTATTTTTTTCTGCTTCTATAATTGCTTTTTTATAATCGTCAATATAGTTTTCTCTTTCATCCGGTGAATCTGAAAATCCTACTACTTTTATTTTCTGGTCTTCAGGTAAAGATTTATTTATTTCTATGAGTTTATATAAGGCTTCTGCATGGGTTCTTTGGTCTTCCAGCCATGCAGGATGCCCCAAAAAATACACATTCGCCTCAGGAGCTACCCCTATTTCAGCTCCAGCTAATAAACTAAGTACTGCCGGGCCATGCATTGAGGTATCCATACCATTTTCTTCCGACCTAATCTTGTAATACTTAAGATTTACATTAGAATATGCTTCATGGCCTTCAAGAAGAGGTTGGTCTATATATGCGATGTTTACATTTTTCCCTGTATAACCTAACTTGTGTAATTTTTTTATGTTTAACCCCGGATCTTTTCCATATTCAATCACTTTTAAAGGATCAAAATCATCCGGCATACGATTTTTACCCGGCCACTTTGTTAAGTTATCAAATTCCAGGGTATATAATAATTCTTCTTGTCCTCTTAAATCTAAATAGGATAAATTCTTTCCACGAACGTCCATATAAGCTTCTAGTTCTGTGTATATGAAAAATCTATATAGTAATAAAATGATTATCATTATAATGAGAATAAAACTCCACCTTATATTTTTTCCTTTTATCATTTAGTTTACTCCCCTTATTTATTAATATCTTTATCATTCTAAATTTAAACTACAATAGGATGGTTATTTTATAATACATCGCACTCCCTATGAAAGCTAAGTTTTTAACGCGACAAACTTTTCCAATGTTTGAAATTGTATCATATTTGTAATATATATTCAACAAATCTAATATTACAATATTGTAAGTTTTCCTACTTTTTATTTTTTGAACAAATTTTAGATATTCTTTCAGAATTAAAAAATGGCAGATATTTACAAGGGGCCTTGCAATAAATATATAAGCACAAAATTGATATTTGGTTTTATCAGGGTTGAGTTTGTTTCAATTGATCTGTAATAGAATTATGACGAATAGATTTTATTAAAAAATTAATAGGTATAATGTGGATAAAGACAGGACATCAAGAATCAAAAAAGGCTTCTAGCCAAATTGCTAGAAGCCTTGATTTCACTAAAGCTGCTAACGGGACTTGAACCCGTGACCTCCGCCTTACCAAGGCGACGCTCTACCGACTGAGCCATAGCAGCATATTTATTAATTTGTCGCTCAACGCTTACATATGTTATCATGTTTTGACCTTTTCGTCAAGTGTTTTTTATAACTTTTTTATCTTATTATTCACTGAATAAGCATTTTGCTCTGTATTCTTTAGATAATTTAGTACAATTTGCTTTTTAGTAAAAAGAGAAAATACTATAAAATGAGACAAAATAAAAATTAAGGCTTTTAGTAAAATTACTAGAAGCCTTTTTCTATTCCTGATAATTTAACCTTGCTGGGAGAAATCACTCAGTAATGAGTGAGCTATTCATAGAATCGGCCATCTCACTAAATGCTGATACCAGGTTGCCTGTAAGCACATCTGCTAATTTTAAATTTTCTTTATCCGTATCAATGATCCATTTTCCATCTTTTTTTACACAATCTACCGTTAATTCTGTAGAGTATTCTTCAGTAGGTGTACTATCTAAAGCAGCAGTAATTTCACTTAAAAGCATTTCTTGAATTTCTTCATCACTTGGAGATTCTCCACTAAATGCAACTTCCATTACTTTTCCAACATAATTCGCAAATGCCTTAGCTAAAACAGGCTTCATATCGCCATATGTACATGATACATTTACAACGGCTCTATCATTCTCAATAGTTGTTTCACCTATTGTATAAGTCAATGTTTCATTGCTTTTCTTAATTAACTGCACAAAAGCATCTTGATCTGTTATTTCACTTGCATCCGAATCCAGTATTGCTCCAAGCTTTTCTAGATCAGTATTTTTCATGGCATCAAATAACTCAGAAACCGCCTGTTCGGGTTTATTTTGCGAGCATCCAATTAAGCTTAATATGAATACCCCCATTACGATTATTGCTAAAACTCTCTTTTTCATTAATCTCCCTCCTAAATTAATCATATTCTTCACAATTATACACTTATTGTTAAAATTATGCAATGAATAAAAAATTATTATTTTTAAGAAAAATTATACAATATCACAACTTATTAATGATATGGTCTCTCAGATTTTGGTGAGATTACATAACTACCTTCACCATTCAAATTGACTTAAGCAACTTTTTCCCTAAATTCAAGACTATATTTTTCTATAAAAAAACTGACTCCCAATCATAATTTTTAGTTTAGCTTTTGGGAGTCAGTGTTCAATCCATTCTTTATTATTTATTAAAATCTATTTTTTAAGCTGACTTAATGCTTCAAGGTATTCAAATCTCTTCAGTGTATTCTTGCTGATGACTGGGTCAATGCCAAGCTGTTCGTTAAAGAATCGTCTAATATCTTCTTTTGTTGCAACAGTATCCAGTCGGTCCATCAAGTCCAATCTGTTATAATGCTTGCATCCTATATAATAAGGGTGTTTTAAATACATGGATTTATCTTTTTTAGAATTACAGATTTTTGCCAAATCTTCTTTGTAATCCTGTTTGGTCAGGGTCATCATAATCATTTCCCCGATGGTAAGTTCTTTATCGGGCTTAAATTCATTGGTCTTATAACCCAAAATAAATCCTTGCTGATCCAGGTCTCTTGCAATCTCAAAGTTCTTTGACACATCATGGAAATCTTCAAAAGGATATAGCTTCTTAAGTTCTCTCACTGAAATCACTTTATATCCATGTTGAGATAAGATCTCCAGCTGCTCCTTAAGCGCAGTAGCAACCGGCGTCATCAAAGACATATTGTACCCGTCTTTTTGGAATATGATTTGGCCATTTAATGAATTTGGATTGTTCTTTAATGCATTTTTAATCGGGTCAACCATTTTTCTGACATCTTCTTTATAGTCTCCCACTGTAGGCATCCAGCCACCTCCATCAAAACTTGCAGCCAAATAATCGTATCCCATCAATGCATATGCCTCATATGAAGTAAAACCGTCTGGAATCTTGTCAATATAATGTGGAGGTCTGGACATGATGATTTCATAATTAAATTCATTTTTAAGCAGGTTGTGTAATTTCGTCAAGTCTTCTACGACTTCTTGAATATTAGAAAAATGTTCACGGCTGCCATACACAATATTGTTTCTGCCAAATAAAACATGTCTATAACCGTGATTTGAAATCTCGTGGCCATTCTCTATAAGTGCTCGTACTAAATCTCCTTGATTTTTAGCCCCTGCATATTGATCTTTGCCATATTGAGGATAATGGTCATGTTTTACGCCACTCCAGGTTGGTTTATGAAGCTCTCCTGGTTTATCAGGATAATTATATTCCGTTGTACCGATGACATTGAATGTCCCATGAGCTCCATACTCTCCCATAATATCAATGAGCACTCTGGTCAGTCCCCAATCCTGATATTTAGAATCTGTTACAGGGTTGATGGGCATATTCATGGGACCGTCATCAAAAGTCATAGATACTATCTTTTCTCCTGCAGGTACTGAAAATCTTTCCAGGCGTCTGACAGGGGACAAATATCTTCCTGCATTTTCTCTTCGTCTTTGTTTAATTTTCTTATTAATTTTCCTTGCCAATGCATATAGTTTCATACTCTTTACACCTCGTTATCTTATTGTAAACTATTTCAATTATTCCAAACAGCATTCTGACACCATTTTTCAGCATGGATTTTGGCTTAAATCCTTTCATATTATGAAATTTAGCTTTTGCTATATTATAGTTAACAGAATTTTTATAGTAGATCACACTTTTATTTTGTAAAACTTCTTTAAACGCCTTTGGTTCTACAGTAAAATCCTCTGTAGCTGTGTAGCAGTGACTGAGTTCTTTCAAAGAATGGGCATCCGGCCCTCCCAAATAAATGAAACCCTTTCTGTTTAATAAGGTTTTAACAAACCGATCAGACTTGGTTTTATAGAAAAAAGAATCCAAACGGGCATTATATCTTTCTATGCCATCTAGATAATCTAAAACTTCCATATGGTCTTTTAATTTACCATTGTAAGGGTGGGCCATCACAAGAATGCCATTTTGCTTTCTCACATTTTCTATAAGTTTGTAAAAATCAAATCGCTTCCCATCCAGTTTGGGCGTTTCTTTTTCTATGGATTCATCAATAAAATAAGCCAATATATGTCCATATTGTGTGGAAAATTCAGCTCCAGGAATAATAGAAATCTGTTCATCGCTATACTGCAGAGCTTCCATGCTTCCCCTGGCCGTATTATGGTCAGTAATCGAAATAGCATCATAGCCTAAAGTTTTGGCAGTTTGAATGATCTCTTTTACTGGGACATCTGAATCATGGGAGTATTCCGAGTGAATATGCAGACACATTTTCATTATATATTTCTCCCTACTAAAGATTTTATATAATTTATAAAAGGTACAGGATTTTTGATACTCAAGATTCCTTCTTTAGCCACTATAATATTACCCAACATTTTTAAAGCTTTGCCCAATTTGCCTTTTTTTATTAACGCAAGCACTGCCAGAAAAGCTTGTGGGCAATAATACATTTTCCTATTCAGTTTATATGGAATCACTGTTTCATCAATCACTTTATGGGTATTATCCAAAATACGTATATAATTTTTAAAGAAATCAGACTCTGCTACAAATAATAAAGGCATGCTTCCCCAATACCTTGGATTAATTTCTATGAGATAATCGCCTTTAAATTCTACCATGGCATAACCTGTCCACTTTAATGCTTTTAAAATCTTGTAGGCATTTGAAACCAATTCTTTATTATATCTGGAAACGCAAATGGCACTGGGGCCTCCTGCAACAGGATATTCCAAAAGCCGCTCATGCATGATATAGTCCACCAAATTGGACTCTTGATCTAAAAGCATAGAAACTCCAAATCCACTACCTGTAACATACTCCTGAACCAGGATATTTTCTTGATCATTTCCCATGGCTTTTACTGCTTGTTCATACTCTGTGTCGTTATGAACGATCTTATATCTTTGCTGTGGCTTTAAATTAGTGTTTTCAGAATTATTCAGTTTAACCACCAAAGGATATTCTTTAGCATTGTTTTTAGGTGCCTTTACATTTAAGTCATATGCCAATTCCATAAGCCATTTCTTATTGGTGATTTTTACAACGTTCTCCTGGTTTGGTATGATGTATTTGATCTCTGGTTTTATTTCATCTACTGCTTCAATAATTCGCGGGTTCCCTACAATCAAATAATCTTCTTGGTTAAAATGTGCAAAAACTTTCTGTAAATCTTCTTTAACACTTTCTTTAGAAATCTCGTAAACAGTTTTTAAACGATTGCTGATTACTTTAGCATTCTTAAAATTTATGCCATGTACCTCATAACCTTCTTTAATCAAATACTCGACCAAAGGTACCGTCATTCTCTTATCTATATTATCAATTAATATTCTTTGCATAATTCCTCCAAAAACTTAAGATCATTAGAGTATTCTTGATATTTTAACAAAATAATCAAACAGATACATTATACTATATGTATTTTACCCATACAAGCTTACCACATTGTTGCAAAATGGGAAAGCCGTAAATATAAAGTTTTATGCTGAAACATGAAAGTTGTATAGGAAACCCCAAGGATTTCCTATACAATAAAAAAGCATCAGCGAAACTGATACTTTAGGCAATAATTATTCTATTCCGATAAAAATTTTTCTAATTTTTTCTTCACCCTTTGGAGTGCATTATCAATAGATTTAATGTCACGTCCCATTTCGTTTGCAATCTCATAGTAAGGCTTTCCCTGGAGATAAAGGGACAATACTTGGCACTCTAAACTGCTTAAAACTTCTCCCATACGCTGTTCTATAAAAGCTAAATTTTCCTGTCCGATCAAGAGTTCTTCCGGATTGGCAGCTTTGCCCCCAATAATAACATCCATAAGGGTTGTCCGTTCACTTTCCTCATCAAAAACCGGTTTGTGGAGGGAAATATATGAATTTAATGGCATATGCTTTTGACGGGTTGCCGCTTTAATAGCAGTGATGATTTGACGGGTTATACATAATTCTGCGAAAGCACGAAAAGATGAGATTTTTTCTTCCTGATAATCTCTGATGGCTTTATAGAGTCCAATCATACCTTCTTGAATTATGTCTTCACGGTCGGCGCCGATTAAGAAATATGTTCTGGCTTTTGCACGAACAAAATTCTTATATTTATTAATCAAATAATCTAACGCATCTGTATCTCCTACTTTTATCAATTCAACAATCGCTTCATCATCCATTTCGTCATACGGTAGTATTTTGGTTTTTTCTTCAAAATTTAAGCTCATTGTACCCCTCCCCAACTTTCTCATATGTATTTTTTAATCTCCGATGTGTTTTCTACTTCTATTGAATAATATCGGATTTCAGTACTATCCTCCACTATTCACCAAAACATCTCCCCTTGTGCTGTGTATTATTCTGAATTTATTGATAATCTCCCAATAAACGGATTTTGCGACTCCTTTAGATCATAATAAATAAGTATATCATAAATAATTCAATTTGTTAAGCTTTTTTGTAAATATTAACCATTTCATTTACTCATAACTCTGTATGAAAGATGACATTTAAAAATCTTAAAAATTT
This sequence comes from Defluviitalea raffinosedens, assembly GCF_016908775.1. Taxonomy (NCBI): domain Bacteria; kingdom Bacillati; phylum Bacillota; class Clostridia; order Lachnospirales; family Defluviitaleaceae; genus Defluviitalea; species Defluviitalea raffinosedens. Next base: position 251,702 of record NZ_JAFBEP010000002.1, read on the forward strand.
TAAACCATTTATATGTCATAAAAGAAAGTATCGATGCATATGCATCGATACTTTCTTTTATCAGTTCTAATAGAGAATCAACCGATTTTGATAACAGCTTTTACAACATCCTGTTTATTATTAATAACATATTGAAAAGCTTCAGGAGTAAGTTCAAAATCAAATTCATGGGTTACAATGCCGGAAACATCTATAAGGCCTTGTGCAACTGCTTGTATTGCAGTTGGATAAATGTTTCTGTAACGGAACACTGATTTTATTTCTGCTTCTTTTGCAAGGATCTTTGCAAAATTATATTCGATAATATCTTCAGGTGCCATACCAACTAAAACAACTGTTCCGCCAGTTTTTACAAGATATGCTGTTTGCTGAATCGTTACTTTAGAACCAGCTGTTTCGATTACCACATCTGCTCCTTTAGGATTGATTTTGCTGTAAGCTTCAATTGTATCTTCATTAGATGCATTAATGACACGAGTTGCTCCTAATCTCATCGCATAATCCAAACGTTTTTGCAATACGTCTACTACAGTAATATCAGTTGCCCCATAAGCTTTGCAAGCAAGTAAGGTGACAAGGCCAATACAACCTGCTCCTAAAATCACTACAGAATCTCCTAATTTTACATTTCCTTGAGCGGCTGCATGCATACCTACTGCCAAAGGTTCAATTAATGCACCTTCTTTAGTTGTTATATGATCAGGGAGTTTGAAAGCCATATTTTCAGGATATGCAATATAATTTTCCAAACAGCCGTGATATGGAGGAGTTGCTAAAAATTCTACATCAGGACATAAATTGTACTTTCCTGTTTTACAAAATTCACATTGTCCGCAAGTTTGACCTGGCTCAAGGGCTACTTTGTCTCCAACTTTCAGGGTTTTTACGTTTTTTCCTACTTCAACAACTGTACCTGCACATTCATGGCCTAAAATAAAATCTCCTTCTACTACAAAATCTCCGATTTTTCCATGTTCTAAATAGTGAACGTCTGAACCACAAATGCCAACATATTCAAGTTTGATCAATACTTCTGTATCTTTAATCTTAGGCATCTCGATTTCTCGCATTTCCATCTTGTTTAAATCGGTCATAAAGAAAGCTTTGTTCTGCATACTATTTTCCTCCCTCAGCTCTTGTTTCTTATTCGGTAATTAGTCCACGTTCTTTGTACATTTGGATATATTCATCAACATTATCTTTAGTAATAATGGGTGAACCGATATCTGTGTCAATTTGCTTTTCCTCTCCTGTCAATAATTTATGAACCGTATCCAAGATCAGTTCTGACAATTCAATAGCAGATTGCAGACAAGTAGCAGTCATTTTGCCTTCCTTGATCAATAATAAAGCTTCTGCAGTGCCGTCTACACCATAAACAAGTGTATTTTCAAATTCTGGTTTACCAGCAATTACTTCTAAAGCTCCTGCTGCCATATTGTCATTCATTGAAATAATTGCATCGATTTTTCCATGAGCAATTACCCAGTCTTCCATAAGTGCCATTGCTTCGTCTTTATTCCAGTTAGCAAAATCTTCTGCAACAATTTGGACATCAGGTCGTTTATCGAAGAATTCTATTTGCCATGCTTTTCTTCTTTCATCTGCATGGAAGTTACCTGATGGTCCCTTAAGAACAACTACTTTTGCGTTTTGTGGTATTTGCTCTAATGCAAGTTGCGCGTTTACCGCTGCTTGTTTGTATGGATCCGCATCTACAGAAGATGATCCTTCTATTCCGTCAATTCTTGCATTTGTCGTGATGGCTATGATACCATTTTGAACGACCTTTTCAACATAAGGTCTTTGTGCCTCTCCGTTGTTAGGTTGCACGATAATTGCATCATATTTGCTGGCAATCGCATTTTCGATCGCTGTATTTTCCTTTTCATCATCTGCCTGTCCATCAAAAACGTCTAATGTAATATCATCATATTCTTCTGCTTCTGCCATGATTTCATTTGCCAGCCAAGCTGCGAAAGAGTCAGACTGTGCTCTGGCAATATAAGCTACTCTGTAAGTCTTTTTGCTGCCTTCATTAGATGAAGCTTCTGAAGCGTTCGTGCTGCTGCCAGCGCTGCTTGTACTGCTGTTACTGTTACTTGTGCTGCCACACCCCATTAATAGAGACATTGTCATCATTACACTTAAGCCCATTGCTATTAGTCGTCTTTTCTTCATAACACCTTTCCCCTTTCATTTATTAATTGGTATTTAAATTTAATTGCTTCTCTTGCTTTTCTTCAACCAAAATCAGTTTTGAAGTCTTTTTAGATTTTGATCGAATATCCCAGATTACAGCCAAAGCTATAATTGCGCCTTTTACAATCTGTTGTACATATGAATCTACTCCTGTAAGATTCATGATATTATTAAGACAGCCGATAATGAATGATCCTGCCAGAGTTCCCATTGTTGTTCCAACTCCACCGGAAAAGCTGGTTCCCCCCACAATTGCTGCTGTTAATCCTTCCATTTCATATCCTACTGCACCGTTTGGTAATCCTGCATTTACACGAGACATAAAGAGAACTCCGGCAATACCAACTAAAATACCATTGATCATAAACACCTTATATTTTGCTAATTTTACTTTAATTCCTGAAGCAATCGCTGCTTCTTCATTCCCACCAATGGCATATAGAGAACGTCCAAGGGCTGTATGCCTGAGCAGGTAGTAAATGATCACTGTAATAACTATCAGGAATATAATCGGAATTGGAATACCCAAGATATCTCCTTGTCCAAATACTACATAATCTCCTAATTGCAATATGTTTTGTCCTTTTGTGTACAAAAGTGCTGCTCCTCTGGCCACTGTCGACATTGCGAGTGTTGCAATAAAAGGTGGGGCATTAAAATGAGTAATCATCCCTGCATTAATTAAATTGCAAACAACTGCAACAAGTATTGCTATAAGAAATGCTGCTGCTAGTGAACCAGTCGCCTTATATAGACTAACTGATAACACTCCCGATAATGCCAGAACAGAACCTGCGGATAAGTCTAACATTCCACTGATGATTAAAATCATTTCTCCATAGGCTAAAATAGTTCCTACTGCCAGTTGTCTGGCAACATTGATCAGATTGTTTTTGGTTAAAAAGTTCCCATTAAGAACACTGCAAATGATGAACATTAAAATAAGAACAATGAAAATTGAATATTTTTCCATGATCTTATTTTTCTTTAAGAAGCTTTCTTTCATTTTCTTCCCCCCATTTCTCCAGTCTACGTTGCATACTTCATGATCTTTTCCTGCGTAAATTCATCTCTTTGTAATTCCCCGGTAATTCTTCCTTTGTTCATGACATAAATTCTGTCGCACATACCGATGAGTTCAGGAAGCTCTGAAGAAACCATAATGACACTCTTTCCTTGTTTCGCCATCTCCGTCATCAACTTATAAATTTCAAATTTTGCTCCTACGTCAACTCCTCTCGTGGGTTCATCTAATATGAGTATGTCTGGCTCTAATATCATCCATTTAGCCAATAGTACCTTTTGCTGATTTCCTCCACTTAAGGATTGTATAGTTGTTTCCAGGCTGGGAGTCTTAACACTCATTTTTTGAAAATAGCGGCTTACCATTTCTTTTTCCTGTTTTGCATGCCAATGCCCCCCATAGAAAAACTTTTTCAAACTGGAAATACTGGCATTTTCCATAACACTTCTCACAGGAATAATACCGTACCTTCGCCTGTCTTCAGAAAGCATGACCATTTTATTGGCTATGCTGTCATGGACACTTTGAATTTTTACTTCTTCACCATGAATTTTTACTTTTCCTGATGTGATTGGATCTAAACCAAATAACGAACGCATTACTTCGGTTCGGCCTGCTCCCACCAATCCTGCAAAGCCAACAATCTCTCCTTTTTTTACATGGAAAGTAATATCTTTAAAAATACCTTTACTGTATAGGTTCTCTACTTCTAAAATGGTTTCTCCTATTGGACATTCTTCTTTGGGGTAAACATTGGTTATTTTTCTGCCTACCATTAAAGCGATGACTTCATCCATTGTAAAATCTTTTGCTGAACGACTGTCTACTACTGTTCCATCACGAAAAACAGTAATATCATCAGCTATGTGGAATACTTCATCTAATTTGTGAGAAATATAAATGATGCTGACGCCCTTTTCCTTTAACATTGCAATCTTTTCAAATAGTTTTTCTACTTCTCTTTGAGTAATCGATGACGTAGGCTCATCCATAACGATAATACTTGCATTATTTGAAACTGCTTTAATAATTTCCAGCATTTGAATATCCGATACTGTTAAGGTTTTGAGTTTTTGATCCGGCTCATAAGGCAAACCCTCATCTTGTAAAAATTTAAGCGTATCTCTTCTGAGTTTCTTCCAATCCACTTTTCCAAATCTATTTACGGGTAGTCTGCCTAAAAACAGGTTTTCTTCCACGGACATCTCCGGAACATAATTCAATTCCTGGGCGATCATTGCAATTCCGTAGCTTGCCGCTTGAATGGGATTTTGTATTTTTACCGGCTTTTCATCAATGAAAATTTGTCCTGCATCTGGTTTATAAATGCCATTGATAATTTTCATTAATGTTGATTTTCCTGCTCCATTCTCTCCACATAAAGCATGAACAGTTCCTTTCCTTACAACGAAATCTATCTTGTTTAAAGCTTTTACTCCTGGAAAGGACTTTTCAATATTTGAAACTCTAAGCTTAATTTCCTGACTCATATTTCCCCCCCCTTTGAAAGTTTTTTACTTCCAATTACCTTTGCAAGATTGATTGTGTAATAAATATAACAAACTCTATTGTTTTATATCAGTGATATCCTTTAGAAGTTTTTATACAATTTTGCTGTGAATTTTTTATCAATTTTGAAATTAGTACATTTTTGTTTTCCATTAGTATTTTTTTGCGAAAAAAAATCCTCCTATGGAGGATTAGTGAATCGCTATATTATTTTAAGTTTCTTCTGTATTCCGTAACCGTCATGCCTACAATTTTTTTAAAGGTTTTGCTGAAATATTGCTGGTCCGAAAATCCGACTAAATCGTAAATCTGGCTTACTGTATTGTTGGTATCCCTTAAATACTCTTTTGCTTTTTCAATTCTTTTTTTATTAATATAAGACACAAAATTCGTTCCTTCTTCCTTTTTAAAAAGATAAGATAAATAATACTTTGATAAACCTACATAATCAGCCATATCTTCCAGAGTGATTTTTTCCTGATAATGCTCATCGATATAGTCTTTCACTTTTTGTATTAAATAAACTGAGTTTTTCTGTTCCTGATACTTCTAATCTTTCTAAAATTTCTTTTGAAAAGTCTCTCATAATTTGAAGCAATGAACTCATATGATTTGTATTTAAACTGTATTTTGGATACTCGTAAATTTTTTCTCCTTCGTCTTGAGCAAGGCAAAATTCAAAACGTTCTATGATATCTCCCAGCATATGGGATATATATAATTTCCCATCCATTGAAGGAATATTATTTGTCTTTAACTCATTGATTAATTTCAATAATATTTCATCGATCTTTTCGAGATCAGATTCTTCTATAGAATGAATCCAATCTTTCTTATATTCTTGACTAAAGGCAGTTCTGACATTTTTTCCTTTTGGATGATAAACTTTAGAAGTGATCATTTCACCGGGATTGCAGTAGAATAAATAATCGATTGCTTTATAAAACCAATCAATTTCTGCTCTTAATACCAATGCCTTAGAATAAATATCAGTACAAACTCCAGTCACTGCAATGTTAAAATATTGCTCTACAGATTTTTTTATAAACTCAAAAAGAAGCTTAATATCTCTTTCATGAATTTTTTCTTTTGCTAAAAAACAAGTAATCGAATTCCCAAAAGGCTTAATTAAGTAAATCCATTTTTCTTCTTCCAGTTTATTTATCATCAATTCATGACAAGCAAGGATCATGCTTTTAATTTGCTCTTGAGAATATGCTCCTTCATGCAGACTTATACTAAAATCTAATTGGAAACAGCAATAATTCCATCCTTCAATAGGTATATTAAGATTTGAAAAATCCTTAATCACATCTTCTTCTGACTTTTCAATGCTTAAAAACCTTCCAAGAGCTAACTCTTCTTTTTTAATATCTACTTGTATATGTGATTCTTCTTTTTTGCCTTCCCGGTCTAATTTTTCTTTTATTCTTTTAAGCGTGGCAACCAGATCATCTTCTTCCAGCTCTGCCTTTAATATATAGTCAGATGCCTGAAACTTCAAAGCTTCCCTCGCATAATCGAATTCATCATAACAAGTTAAAACTATTACCTGAGTATCTTTATTCGTTTCTTTTATCTTTCTTGTAAGCCATAATCCATCTTTTTTAGGCATTTTGATATCTGTAATAACCAAATCCGGTTTTAAAGTTAAAAATTTATTAAAAGCATCTTCTCCATTACCCGATTCCCCAATAATTTCAAATTCGTAGGCATTCCAATCTATCATAGATTTTAGCCCTATTCTAACAATCATTTCATCATCAACAATAAGCACTTTATACATTTTAGTCCCCCCAAAAGACATTAATATACTTCAGGAATTTCTATAATAACTTTCGTTCCTATTCCCTCCTTTGTATCAATCAATAATCCATACCTCTCCCCATAGTACAATTTGATTCTGTTATTTACATTATTTAACCCCACCGTACTAAATTTGTTTATATTCTTTTCTTCTTTAAATATGTTCTCTAATATCTCGGGACTAATACCTTTACCGTTATCTTCCACAACAATTCTTAGAACGTCTTCATAAGGATAAGTATAAATTTTTATATGCAATTTCTCCTCACGTTCATCATCTATGCAATAAATCAATGCATTCTCCACAATTGGCTGCAGGATGAGCTTAGGAATCATAACTTTACGATACTTGTCCTCGATTTCATATTCTATAAGAAAATCTTGATTAAATCTCAACCTTTGAATTAAGATATAGTTTTTCACATATTCTATTTCTTCCTCCAAAGTGATCATTTTTTTACCCAAACTGATGCTGACCCTAAGAAGTTTTACCAGCGCTACGATGGCATTACTAATACTGTATTCTCCTTTGATCTGGGCCATCCAGCGAATTGTATTCAAAGTGTTATACAAGAAATGGGGATTGATCTGCGCATGCAAAACTTCTAATTCAAGTTCATTCTTTTGCTTTTCTGAATTAACGACATCTTCCATTAAACCTTTAATTTTAGAAACCATGCGGTTAAACTTATCTCCTAACTCAGTAAACTCATTATTTCCTTTTACATCAACATATACTAAAAAATCTCCTTTTTCTACTTCTTTCATTTTTTTGATAATGTCTCTTATAGGCTTAGTAATGGCTGTTGAAAAATAATAGGCACTGCCGGTAGTTATCAAAATAAATATAATACCTGCGATCATAACATCTTTTTGCAGTTTTCGAATATCTGCATACAAATCACTCTTAAGAATCGTCTTGACTAAAATCCACTTTCCTTTATTGCATGGGGAATAAATAGCTACTTTGTCTTCTCCATTTTCCTCATATTCTACATAGGAGCGATTTCCTTCCATAAAAATTTTATCTATGATAGCCTTTATGTAAAAATAATCCATTGCCATATTGCCAGATTGGCTAATCATTTGACCATCAGCAGTGCATATGAATACTTGACTTCCATCCTCAGCTAGCCCGTTATAAATTTCTCTAAGCACCCATTCGTCCAGATCTATTGTCATATATCCCAGTTCTTCCAGAGAATTTACATCTACTATTTTTCTGTTGAGAGAAAAGCAATTTCTCTTAATAACACTGGATAGAACTTTAATATACCTTTCTTTTGTAGGCAGCCAAACAACTTCTCCACTGCTGTTTTTTAGCACTGCTTTGGGAATAATATTAACACCATTCCTTTTTTCAGATCCGGCATAATAAAATTCTCCGTGAATCATTACATAAATTCCATCAATGTCGTCTCTGGATGAAAAATAACTTCTTAATTTATTTTCTAGTTCTGCCCTATTTCCTATTCTCATCAATTCTGAAGATTCGTAATTCAAAAATATGGAGTTAGAAAATTTCTCAACATCATTCAATACATAATCGATATTGGAAGCAGCTGTCTTTACCGATTGCCTGGCTGTATCTGTATATTGTTTAATAATTAAACTATATACATAATAAAAAATAACTGAAAATATGATAAAGGGCACTATGGAAAAGGTAATGGTCGCAATCAAAAGTTGATTTTTTAAACTATTTCTGTATTTTTTATTAATCTTTTTCATATTATTAATCCCTTTTACTATATTTTTCCCAATCTTTCTCTATTAACTGGGCCGTCTCTTCCGGAGTCAAATCATCTTTAATCATATTGTAAAGATTGTCTATCATAATTTTTTCAAAAGAATATACATTTCGGTATTTAGGTCGATAATACGCATTTCGTTCCTTTTGTGCAAAAATCGAAGCATAAGCATGGTCTATGTATGCCATATAGGATGCCTCAATTAATCTGTATAATTCATTTCTGGAAGGCATATTGCCTCCCTCTTTATCCAAAAGCACTTTCATTTGAACTTGAGGAGAAGTGGCCCATACGATAAACAGCCAGGCCGCTAATTTTTTTTCTTCACTTATGTTGGCATTGATTCCTATTCCTGAACCGCCATATATATTGGCACTTCTTACAGCACCATAAGGTAAAATACTGTATCCAACCTTTCCTTTAACTTTGGAAAGAGATTCATTTTCCATAATCGCAGCATTTTCGTCCCAGTTGATCATCATAGCAACTTTTCCCTCTGCAAAAAGCTCAGCTAACTCACTCCAGTTGATTCCTTCTATTCCAATGGGAGATAATGAAACAAATCTTTTATAAATCGACAGGGCTTCTCTGAATTGAGGAGTATTCACTGTAAGTTGATAGGGATTGTCCCTCCCTAAGGTATTTACATTCTGGTCTGCAAAATAATCCGCTCCATAAGCACTCATAATGTTTGAAAACTCACAGTATATTGAATTGTGTTCTGCTGACATAGATACACTGCTGTATTGTATTTCTGACTTAGGCACATTTTGATCAATCCATTGGGCAACTTCAATATATCTCTCCCAGGTAAAACTGGTGCTTCCGGGAACAGGATTGTAATTCAAATCTGAAATCATAGCATTCTTATATTTTTCAAAAATATCTTTTCGGTAATAAAAAATCATTGAAGTTGTATCAAAAGGAATTGCATACAGTTTATCCCTATCTATAAAATAAGAACAAATATCCACGTAATTCTTGTTAAAACTTTCGATTCCTCCTACAAGATGTGGCAGCTTAACATTATTTTCAAAAGTGTTTAAGTCTTCTAATTGGCTGCTAAACCGAGTTAAAAATTGATAAGGATCTATATAAAGCAATTCATATTGAGAGCTCTTAGATATAAATTCCATATTCATTCGTTCTACCAAGGTATCAAAATCCATACTGCGGATATTTACATGAATGCCTGTCACTTCAGTAAATTTTTCAACTTCTTTCATAAGTACACTGGCGTTGATATTGTTTTCTACTAAAAAATTCAATACTACTCCTTCGCATTGCCTCCAGTCAAAATCCTTTGGTGCCATCACTGGAGTGTATATACTGTTTTTTTCGCCAAAATATTGTGGAACCATTTCTATCTCTAGTGTCTCTGTAGTTTCATTATTATGCTGACAAACATCATACATTATGATCACTAAAAATACGATTATAGTTACTGTAAGTACGACTTTTTTTATAATAACCCCCCCCTTATAAAATAGCCCCTATATTACAAAATAATTTCCACAATATAAACTTATCCAAATATAACAAAAAAAGTATCAGCATATTAATAGCTCCCCAACTGTCAAGCTTAATGGGTTATCAAACCATTCAGTTGGAAAACCATTTAAGAGAACCTCCTTTAAGAAACGAATTAATTGTTTCCTATCGATTCTCTATATACTGATACTTTTTTCTTATATTACTATTCATTTTACACAAAATACTTTTGCCGTACAACCTCATACATCAATATTCCGGCAGCTACAGATGCATTTAATGAAGTAATCTGCCCATACATGGGGATTTTTACTGTAAAATCACATTTTTCTTTTACAATTCTGCTGACACCTTCTCCTTCATTTCCGATTACCAGAGCAATTGCCCCTTTTAAATCTGTCTGATACATTGGCTCTCCATCCATGTCAGCACAGGCAATCCATATTCCTTTCTCTTTGAGATCTTCGATTGTACGAGCTATATTGGTAACCTTCGCAATTGGTACATATTCTATTGCCCCCGCTGAAGCTTTCGCAACAACGGCACTGAGCCCCGCTGATCTCCTTTTTGGAATAATCACACCATGGGCACCGGAAATATTGGCGGTTCGTACAATAGCGCCCAAATTATGAGGATCTGTAATACCATCCAGTATGATGATAAAAGGCTTTTCCCCTTTTTCTTCAGCTTTTTTAAGAATATCATCCACTTCCGCATACTTGTGGGCAGATGCAAAAGCTATGACTCCCTGATGCTTCTTGGTTTCCGACAGCTCATCCAATTTAGACTTTGCAACGGTTTGCACCACAATTCCCCTGTTTTTGGCTTCGGCAATAATTTTTTTAATAGAACCTTCCACATTCCCCTGCTGAATTAGAATTTTATCTATGTCTCTTTCCGATTTTAGTGCTTCTAATACGGCATTTCTTCCCTCCAGGCGCAAATTATCTTCTTCAAATGTTTTCATGTAAAAACTCCTTTCATTTTGCTCATAATAAATACTGTATTCAGTTATTTTGCTGCAAAGGATGTATTATTATGACCAGCATCAATGCTCACTATATCAAAGAACAAATTTTAAAAAGTACTTATCCGGTCGCGTTAACCGGAGCAGGCATAAGCGTAGCCAGCAGCCTGCCTACTCTTACCAAGGATTATCGAGGCATTCCAATAAAAAAAATCATGGAAAGATCCTTTTTTGAGAAAAATCATCATACTTTTTATGATTTTTATCGCGAAATTCTCCGCTGGAAAAATTGTAGCCCGAATGCAGCCCATTATACACTTTCTAAATATAATGTTTCAATCATTACTCAAAACATAGACGGACTACATCAAAAGGCCGGAAGCAAAAACGTACTAGAAATCCATGGAAACCTTAACTTTCTCTTCTGTGAAAGTTGTAAGAAATATTTTCCCTTTCATCTAGCATACGATCAAAAGCTTCCGACCTGTCCTGAGTGTCTTAGTATTCTAAAGCCTGATATTGTGCTTTATGAAGAACAAATTCACCATTGGGAAAAAGCCGTCATGGAATTTAGAAAAGCCGATTTGGTTCTGATCGTCGGAACCAGCCTCAAAGCTTTTCCTGCTAATCTGCTGCCATCTATTGCTGCCAAACGAAATGTAAATACCATCATCATCAATGAACATTCAGACCAACTGCTTAACTTTTAATTCTTTAAAAGTTTTAATTTTTTAAAGATAATCGCCAGTTTGTCTCCTTTTGGAAGCATCTTGAAATCTTCTTCTTCAATGGCCCCTGTAAAAATAAGAATAAGAACATATACCAATACTCCTACGCAGACAGCTGCCAATGTGGAAATGCTGTTTCCCATAAATCTACTTATTAACTTATAAAAAGCCAGAGTAATGCCTGCCATAACCGCAGCAGATATTGTCGGCTTCAATATTACATGAACAAATTTCAACTTAAACTCTCCATATTTTCTAACCGCCAAATAATTTAAAACAGCAAAAATACCATACCCAACAATTGTTCCAATAGCTGCCCCATTGATTCCCAAAGATCCCGGAACTAAAAAATAATTAATAATTCCTTTCCCTACGGCTGCAGCAACTAAATTAACAACTGGTACATAGAAATGTCCCATGCCTTGAAGAATGCCTGTCAATGTTTGTCCTAACATAACAAAAATCAAACTGAGACTCATGACGGCCAGAACTTCTGCTCCTTCATTGTATTTTCCATAAATCAAACTCATAGCTGGCTGCGCCAATACGCATAATCCAGCTGCAGAAGGAAGTCCAAGCAAAAGTGCAAATCTTGTCCCCAGCTCTATTTTATCATGAAGTTCTTCTCGATCCTTTTTTTCTACTGCTTCTGCAGTGGCCGGAACTAATCCTACAATAAGCGCCATTCCCAAAGCTAAAGGAATGCTAATAAAAGTAGATGCCTTCCCCATCTGTCCAAATAAATCTACCGCTTTAAGCCTTGGTACACCAGCATCCAGCAGTCTTCGTACAACGGATGCAGAATCTACCCAATTCATAACCGAAAGAATGGATGCTCCTATAGAAATGGGGAATGTAATTGCAATAACTTCTTTTGATACGTTAAAGAAGGATAATTGCTTACTATTTTCCTTTGATTGATTAACCTTTTCTAAAATTTGCCTTCTTCTTTTTAAATAGAATATGGCAAGAATAACCGATCCCATAATACCGCCGGCTGCACCTCCAAAAGCTGCTCCTCCGGCTGCAATTTCAACGCCATACCCAAGTCTCATAAAAAGATATGCCGCGCCCAACCCTATTATGGTTCTTGAAAAACTTTCTGCTATCTGAGAGGTAGCCGTTGGCATCATATCCTGCATTCCCTGAAAGTATCCTCGAAATACCCCCATGATCCCTATAAAAATCGGACTAAACGCAAGTCCCCACAAGGAATACTTTGCACCTTCCACCCATCCCTGGGTATAAATAAGCCAGTCTGCTCCAAAAAACATAAACAGTGAAACTGCTCCGGTCAGAATGATCAATAATAAAAGTGTATATTGAAACACTTTATGGGCTTCATAATACTTTTTGTGAACCAAATTCCCGGATATGATTTTGGATACAGCTGATGGAATGCCCACATAGGAGATCGCGGTCATCATCGTATAAATGGGATAGGGCATTTGATAATAGCCTAGTCCGGTATCTCCAATCAAATGTGTCAATGGTATCCTAAAAAATGCGCTTAAAATCTTTGCAATAATTCCTCCGATAGAAAGAATAATTGCCCCCTTAACAAATTTTTTTGCATGCTCAGACATGTAGTAACCTCCAACTCTATTCTTCGACCTTTTGTTCTTCCATTCCCAGATTTATTAAATAGCGCAGCCGGTCGATTTGTCCATCCAGATATAGATAGCCGCAAAGAGCTTCAAGCCCCGTTGCATGTTTATAATCCAATAAATCAGCGTTTTTGGGAACACTGCTTGATTTTGCATTTCTGCCTCTTTTAAAGATCGCTTCTTCCTCTTCTGTAAGATAGTTTTTTATTCTATGATACATGTTGGCTTGAGCTGAGGCATTAACATACTCTCGTACTGCTTCGTGGAGTTTATTCACAGGCGCATTGCCTTTTGAGACAATCTCCGTTCTGATAATTAATTCAAATACAGCATCTCCAATATATGCCAAAACCAGGGGGGAATACTCCCTGGGTTTGACACATTTTATTTCTATAGATTTATGTTCATCTTCCAGAAATTTTATTATATTCGAGTCGTTTTCCATCTTCAATCTCCATTCATTATAGCCTTTTCCATCTTACTCCCTGAGGGGTATCTTCCAAAATAATTCCTTTTTCTTTTAAGGCATCACGAATTTGATCCGCCAATGCCCAATTTTTTGCTTTTCTTGCTTCTTGTCTTTCCTGAATGAGCTTTTCTATTTCTTCATCCAACAAGTCATTTTCTTGTTTTTCAAGCAATCCTAAAATATTGCTTAGCTCTATTATCTTCTTTTTTACTACGGAAGTAAAGGCTTTTGAGGAATTGCCATTAATGTGTGTGTTAGCAAAGCGAACCAGTTCAAAAATAACCGATACTGCATCCGCCGTATTAAAATCATCTTCCATAGCCTCTTCAAACTTCTTAACAAAAACTTCTAATTCTCCCGACAGTTGAATCTCCTCTTCTGTCATTTCTTCTGTAGCAGAATGGTTAACAATATGATCCAGATTGATCACTGCATTTTTTATTCTTTCTAAGCCATTTTGCGCTGCCTGTAAAAGCTCTCTGCTGAAATTAATAGGACTTCTGTAGTGAGCGCTTAACATGAAGAAACGGATCACTTCATAAGGAAATTCCTGGGCCACTTCTCGTAAAGTAAAGAAGTTGCCTTTGGACTTTGACATTTTCTTATTGTCTACATTGATAAATCCATTGTGCATCCAATATCTTGCAAATGGCTTGCCATTGGCCGCTTCACTTTGAGCAATTTCATTTTCATGATGAGGAAAAATCAAATCTTCTCCCCCTGCATGGATATCGATTGTATCCCCAAGATATTTTTTAGCCATAGCAGAGCATTCTATATGCCAGCCAGGTCGTCCATCACCCCATGGACTTTCCCATGAAGGTTCTCCTGGCTTCTTGGGTTTCCATAAAACAAAGTCCATAGGATGCTTCTTATCTTCATTAATTTCGATTCTTGCTCCAGCTTCCAAATCTTCCTGATTTTTATGAGATAATTTTCCATAGTCTCTATAAGCCTGGATGTCAAAATACACCGTACCATTTACTTCGTAGGCAAAACCTTTATCCATAAGTGTTTGGATCATGCTTATAATTGCTGGCATTTCCTGAGTAACTCTGGGATGAACCACAGCTCTTTTTATATTAAGGCCATCTGCGTCTTTCAGGGTTTCAGCTATGTATTTTTCAACAATTTCTATCGCAGTTGTATTTTCTTCGTTCGCTCTTTTTATGATTTTGTCATCTACATCTGTGAAATTTTGGACATAGTTTACTTTATATCCTTTGTATTCAAAATATCTGCGAACTGTATCAAAAATAATATACGGCCTCGCATTTCCTATATGAATATAATTATATACAGTAGGACCACAAACATACATTTTGATTTCCTTAGGATCTAAAGGAATAAATTCTTCTTTTTGCCTTGTTAAGGTATTATAAATCTTCATGTTTCCCACTTCCTTCCATTATTTTTTCCAACTGTAACAATCTTTTTTCCAATTCTTCAACCTGATGTCTTAAGCCGCAGATTTCCATTTGTACAGGATCCGGCAATTTTACCTGATCTAAAGTTTTGTTGGGATCGACTTTTTGATTATCTCTCCTCACAATTTTTCCCGGAACTCCTACACAAGTACAATTTTCGGGCACCTCGCTTAATACTACAGTTCCTGAACCTATACGAGAATTATCTCCTACTTTAAAGGGGCCCAGTATTTTAGCTCCTGCTCCTATCATTACATTATTTCCTATAGTAGGATGTCTTTTACCTTTATCTTTTCCTGTTCCTCCTAAAGTAACTCCCTGATAGATGGTAACATTATCTCCGATTTCACAGGTTTCACCAATGACAACTCCCATACCATGATCTATAAACAATCCTTTGCCTATTTTAGCACCAGGATGGATTTCTATACCTGTTATCCACCTGGATATTTGCGATATTAGTCTTGCTAAAAAATACCGCTTATGATTGTATAAATAGTGGGCAACCCTATGAAACAGAACAGCATGGAAACTGGGATACAAGAAAACTTCTGCAGTCATTTTTATTGCCGGATCCCTTTCTTTAATTACATTGATTTCATCCCTAATAAAACCCATAATTCATGCACCTCCCATTTTGCTACACAAAAAAACTCCATCTCCAATCAGAGACGAAGTTTATCCGCGGTTCCACTCTGTTAAAAGCTTTCGCTTTCACTCGAAGCATGATAACGGTTGCCACCGTAATGGACTACTATTATTTCATCCATGCAGCTCCAGGATGCACTTCATTCTATTGCACATATAAAACCGCTCTCAGCTTATGCGATTTCTCTCTGTAAAGGCAATAAAACTACTCTTCCTATCATAGCTTTTAACAAATTTTACTAATTATATAAATTATTTTATTCATTTAGCCTAGTAATGTTATCATTTCTTTCTGAATAATTCAAGAGTATTTATTACATATAATTTTGGC
This sequence comes from Defluviitalea raffinosedens, assembly GCF_016908775.1. Classification (NCBI taxonomy): domain Bacteria; kingdom Bacillati; phylum Bacillota; class Clostridia; order Lachnospirales; family Defluviitaleaceae; genus Defluviitalea; species Defluviitalea raffinosedens. Next base: position 267,662 of record NZ_JAFBEP010000002.1, read on the forward strand.
TTTCATAATTCGCAATTATTTAATTAAATCCAAATATCTTTTACATTTAATCAGAGCTTCCTCAAGCCGGTCCTGATTAAAAGGTTTGACAATAAAATCTTTTGCTCCCGCCATAATTGCTTGTATAACCATTCTTTTTTGACCCATTGCAGTACACATTAAGATATAAGCATTTGGTGACTCCTTCAATATTTCCTTCACCGCTTCGATTCCATCCATTGAAGGCATAACGATATCCATTGTAATTACATCAGGCTTTAACTCTTTTGCTTTTCTTACAGCATCGTGACCGTTGAAAGCTTCTCCGACTACTGTATGCCCCATTTGCTGAATCATATTTCTCAAAACTGTTCGCACAAATGCAGCATCATCTACAATCAGTACTGTCATGCTGAGCCCTCGCTTTACGTATAAACTAAAAAATATGTAGTGACAATATTTTATCATCATACTAATATCATTTCAATATCATTTCAGAAGATACCTTCGCTTTCATCCTCACTGAATTAAGCAAATTGCATTGGCAGAGATACCTAGTCCCTCTCCAGTAAACCCCAACCCTTCTTCTGTTGTTGCTTTGATATTAATCTGACTGATGTGAATACCCAATGCCTCAGAAATATTTTTTCTCATCTGATCAATGTAAGGAGACATCTTTGGCTTTTGCGCTATGATCGTCGAATCAATGTTTAAAATAGAAAAGTTATCCCCATCCAATACTTCTTTTACTCTCTTTAATAGTTCTATACTGGATATTCCTTTATATTGATCATCGGTATCCGGAAAATGTTTGCCAATATCTCCTTTTCCCGCTGCTCCCAATAAAGCATCCATGATCGCATGGATCAATACATCTGCATCAGAATGCCCTAATAACCCCTTTTCATAAGGAATTTTAACACCTCCAATAATCAATTCTCTGTTTTCTGCTAATCTATGTACATCATAACCCATTCCTATTCTCATATGTGTCCTCCTCTTTATCTTAATTTTCCTTATTTTTTGTTTTTTAACACATTATATCATTAGTTGACATTTTATTACATTTATTGTATACTTTAATAATTGTTATAAGCAATTGCTATATATGGAAGGAGAGATTATTTTGAAACCGAATATTTTAATTTACAATGATAACCATCTTCAGCGACAAAACCTGATAGACTTCCTCAGAGAGCTGGATATGCCGATGGAAATCTGCGAAGCTGAAAATGAAGAAAATGTTTTAAAAAAAATCAAAGAGCAAAAATTCGATGTTATTATTGCAGATATTATCATAAAAGAAGAACTTACAATTGATCTTATAAAAAAGGTTAAAGAAACTTATCCATTTATATATGTTGTATTTGTCACAGCTTATAAAGATTTTATTATGGAAGCTGTTTCTGAATGCCACTGTTATGATTATATCTCAAAACCTGTTAATAAAGAAAGGTTTCAAGGCACTATGAAATTAATTCTAAAAAGAATTCTGGAAGAAAGCAATCTCCATAAAGAAGAAGCAAATCAAAAAAATCTCGTCATTAATTATAATAATCAATCCTTCATAATTCCTATAGATAAAATTCTTTTTATTGAACAATGTGGGTATCTTTCCATTATCCATACCGTCGATGGAACATATCGTTGCGTTTCCACTTTGATTCGTTTATATAACGAATTGAATGAAGACTTTTTCTTAACTCATAAAAGTTTCCTAGTAAATATGAAAAAAGTGAGCCATGTATCTTACAACAGGAGAACATCTGGAGACATCTTTTTTGAAAATTATGATAAAACTGCACTATTAAGTGTTCGAAAAAAATCAGAGTTCAAGAAAATACTACTAAATTATAACAAACAATAGGCTAAATCTCTTCACAAGCTTTTTATAATATTATAAAATAAAAAATAGCAAAATAAATCAATTCATGTTATATTTACAACTTTTGTAAAATGGTTGTGCTCTTTCGTCAAATATCTATTTTCTTTTTTTAATTAATATTTATAATGAAATCTATAAGAGTTAGGAGCGCTACGATGTTGATATTCTCTTTACTTCAGTATATTGAAGGTTTTTCAATGTATTTAATTATTTCTACTTTATCAGGATTAAAAGGTAAAATTTCTTTTCCGAAATTTCTTTTCCTGGCTTTAATGCATGGAAGTATTTACCTCATATTGAATGAAATTTTACCTATACAATTACAGGGATTTATTTTACTTATAGTTTCAATTCTCATTAGTTCTTTAATATTGGAACTGGATTTCATTTTATCTGTATTGACTACTCTTATATCTGTCTTAGTTGTGATGACAATAGATTTGACTGCAGGTATGGTATTCTTAGGAATTATGAATATGTCTGCTTCTGAAATGTTGGCTAATTCATTTATACGAACTACTTATACTTGTATCGTTCAAATCATCTTTTTAATTATTGCCTTTATAATTAATAAGAAAAATATAACTCTTCCAAAGAAATATTTTATCAATAAAAAAACAAGCATTTTGATTTCTTCAATTTTCTTCGCCATATGTATTTTTACATTTTTAACATTTATTATTGGTACTTTTATTAATCATGTTCAACCTATTATATATATTTCTTTGGCAGTTATCTTTATTTCTTTTTCATTAGTTATGTATAGACTCAATCAATATGTTGTTTCAATGGCAGTAAAAGAGATGCAATTAGAAGATCAACGTATTTATATTGAATATATTAAAGAACTCATGAATCATCTGAAAGCTCAAAGACATGAATTTATCAATCATATTAATGTATTATATGGTCTTGTTCAAATTAAGGATTTAAGTCGTTTAGATGCAGCTAAAAAATACATAGAAAGTTTGAACATCACCATCCAGGGAACTTCAGATATCATGGCAACAGATGAACCTGTCGTATCTGGTCTTCTTGTTACAAAAACCGCTATAGCCGAACAAAAAAACATAGAAATGGATATTAATATCGTTGATCGAATTACAGATACGCCATTATCGCTTACAGAAGTTTCTACAATACTTAATAATCTTATAAATAATGCCATAGAGTTTTCCGAAACACTTCCTGAAGTGAATCGCTACATATGTGTTGAAGTGTATGGTGATGAAAACAATGTCTACATAGATGTATGCAACGAAAACAACGGACAACCTATTGCAGACACTGAAAAAATCTTTGAAAAAGGCTTTTCTACTAAACCTAATCACATGGAAGTGAGAGGGTTTGGTCTATATAATGTAAAATGTATTGTAGAAAAGCATCATGGATCAATCACTGTCGACTCAGATCTACATGAGACTAGCTTTAAAATTACACTACCCAAAAAAAAATAATATTAAGGGGGGAATGTGTATGAAGAAAAATATGTTAGCAGCATTAAAATGGATTGGAAGTGTTTCACTCATTTTTGCTGGTGTAATTGCAACTCCTGCATGCTTCTTATTTGCTTCTCAGCCCAAATGCCCAAAATCATTACAAAAATAACAGGTCTATATAGACCTGTTATTTTTTGTATTCTAAAATTTTTTCACTTAAGATCATATAAGTGATCGTTAAAGTTTCAATGAATACTGCATTCATACCTATATATTTCCATGGAAGAGGCAATATATATGATATACCTGTCCAGAAGATAAATGTTATAAGGGCGATAGTATGTATCTTTTTTCTTCTCTCCTTACTAATAATAGGCTGATTTTTATGCTCTGCAGGTGAGAATTTAAGTATAATCCCAAAGGAGAAAAGCGCCTGAATAATGAATAGAAAATCACTTTGAACATGCAATCCCGCAAAAACTGAAACATATATAATACTTAGACTGAGTATAAAACATCTGACATAAGTGTTCGCATGATATCCTCCTGCCCAGATTCTAAGAGAACTAAATACAAGCATTGCAAACAGTCCATATTTTAAATGTCCTGTTAAAACTAACAGTATACACATAAAAAAGATCTTGATCGTCTCACTGATAAATGCTTGTAAGCCATATTGAATCTCTCGAATTTGTGTGTGATTAAAAATTTGCTTCTTATAAATCTGATAGGATATTCCTGCTGCTAATCTGTCGATCATATGGAACCTCCTTCTTGTTTTATGCTTTTATGTAATATTTTAAAGTATATGTATATTATATAGCAAAAAAAATAAAAAGACTAGCATTTTTTACTAGTCTTTTTATTTTAGGATAGCGGAGGACGGAGTCGAACCGCCGACACTACGGGTATGAACCGTATGCTCTAGCCAACTGAGCTACTCCGCCATATTAAATTATAATGGGCGCAATAGGGCTCGAACCTATGACCCCCTGCTTGTAAGGCAGGTGCTCTCCCAGCTGAGCTATGCGCCCATAATCATAATGGCGACCCAGAAGGGGCTCGAACCCTCGACCTCCGGCGTGACAGGCCGGCGCTCTAACCAACTGAGCCACTGGGCCACAAAATAATCATGGCAGGGGCAGCAGGACTCGAACCCACGACATTCGGTTTTGGAGACCGACGTTCTACCAACTGAACTATGCCCCTATGTATTGGCTCCCCGAGTAGGATTCGAACCTACGACCCTCCGGTTAACAGCCGGATGCTCTACCGCTGAGCTATCGAGGATTATAATTGCTTCGCAA